>NZ_KV797628.1:0-2573 GCF_001809415.1 Rothia sp. HMSC058E10
GTCCTATATACCTAGTCCTTTTGAGGATTTTGGAACTACCATAAGAAGTTGGCGCAGGGTAGTGGCATTACGTTTTATCTTTACCCTTGTGCCACAATTATCATGAACATAACCTATCAATAATCACCGAGAAAGATATATCAGGAGAGGCACTACCATGACAGATGTCGGCTATAGTTGGTTTATTGGAAAACTAACCGAAGATCCCCGCACGACCGAGACTATTACGATTACCTATCCTAACTATTTGCTGTTGTTGGCAGAAATGCGTGATGATATTGCATCTCTAGAAACTATTGCTACGGCTCTTGAAGCCATAAGCCGCATCACGGCGTCTATTCAGCATGGTCAGGAAATCACTCCGGATTACCGGGCAGACCTGCTTGGTTCTACGTGGGAATCAGACTTTATTCGTATTTTGACGCGATACAATAATTTTGCCCAGCTTTGGAATAGTCATAAGTTCGAGGTACCTGGCTATGTGCCTGTGCACGGTCTGGATCATGATGCGCAAGGTCCTGAGACGGATGTTCTGATGCAAAAGCTCAGTAAGTTGATTGCGTTTATTTTTGAGCTGACGCAAGGGTTGAAAGAACATGGATATCATCTTCCTGAGTTCCCAAACACTCAGGAGGCTTTAGCGGAGCAAGAGATCGTTGCAAGTTTGCCTGGCACTAAAGACCATACTGATGAGATTTCTGACGGTACCGAGCAGATCCAGCAACGGACAGAAGAAGCTCTTAAAAAGGTGCTTGATCTTGAGGCTCAAAATTCTTCAAAACCTAACCTGTACCCGCTCAATTCAACTGGTACTGGGTTTGAGAATCAGACTATAGATCAGGCGTGGATGCAGGCTCATGGGTCCGATATGGTCAAGGTCGTCAAAGATGCTTCTGACTGGTCGCTTGAGAATTTTATGCTGACCTTGATTGCGGGTAAAGAACCTAGCCTGCAGCAGTACCGGTTTAGTCCTTATGCTGAGTCACGGTTGTTATCAGCTGCGTTGTGTTCGGTCATGGATTCGGTGGATAAGGCTGGTATGACTGAGGTTGTGCGCTCGGGTATGACTCATATGGCTGAGTAGTATATCAGTCAAAGTAGTGAAACAGTGTTAGGTTCTTTTCTGGATTCTTTTGGATATAAAATGCTTGTATTAAATTTATAGCATATTCTGAAACAGGGATGCCTCCGGTCGTAGCTTATTCCTTGTGATCGATTAATATCTATAACTTGATGTAAAATTAAATTAAGGTAACTAAGGTGCTGTTTAGATTTATGTTTAGAAACTGTTTTCTACTAAATATTTAATTTAAATTTAAGTAAAATATCTGCAAAATAATAATTTATTAATATTTTTATCGCATTTATAATATGGAGTTTCAGTTCTTGTATCGCATTTTAATTTTCTAGACATTGTATTGGTTTAGTTTTTATTGTGTTGTTATTATGTATAAATTATCTTTGAAATTTATAGAGGTGTAGTAAGAGGGCAGGCACAATTGGGGCTTTTTTCTAGTAATCAGGGGTCTGTTTAGCGCTCTTATTGATCTGGTAACGCTTGGTGCTGGTAAGGGTCTTAAATTTGTTTTAAAGCCTTTGCTGAGTCGTTTTGGGATTCGGTGGGGTGCTCATGAGGTGCGTGTGCCTGGGGTATGTCGTCGTCGGAGCGTGCTCGTCCTGGGGTAGTGCCGTTGCGTCCGGTGGAGAGTCAAGGATCGAGAACCTGCCTCCGGCAAAGGGGGCTGGTGCCGCTGAGGGGCCGACGGTTTCGATGCGGGATGTGCAGACTCGTCTGGATGAGAGGTTGGAGGGGGTTCGTCGTAAAGAGTGGAGGGGGAAGGATAAGAAAGGACGCCCACGTACTGACTATTACGACTACAATGAATTTATAGCGAAGGAAAAACAATACAGGGATGCAAAATCTGTTTTAAAGGAATATGAGAACCGTAAAAAGCAGGCTGATCTTGAGGGCAGAGAATTTACCGAGGCACCTCCAAAAGATCTGGGTCCTCGTCCTCAGCATGCGTTGTGGAAAGACGCCGAGGAGCGATTTGCGCCGGATTTGCAGACTGCGATGCAGCTTGATGAGGAGGGTTTGAAGCACCACCGGGTGGTGAGGAGCGAGGACTATCAGGGTCAGATTCCTCAAGATACTGCTGAGCATCTCCAGCAGGCTACGCAGAAGATCATGAAGGATGGAGCTCCTCCGCATTATCCTGGAGCGAACGAAGCGAGGACTTTTGGAAATCATCCTGCAAAGGGTGAGGGTGTAGGTGATATTTTGCCCACTACTGATGTTGAGGGGAATCCTATTACGTATACGGAGATGGATTTTATGGCTCCTCAACCGAAGATTGGTGAAAACGGTAAAGTTGAGTTGAAGCCTAACGGGAAGCCTGAGACGACTCGTGGTGATGACCGGTTGGTAGTGGGGAGTAATGGCAGTATCTATTACAGCCCGGATCATTATCATACGTTTATCCTGATAGTAGAGTAAGGGAGAAAATAACCATGGTTTACAAGCAGGTACGGTCTGCTGAGGAATTCATTGCCCCTTTGTTTATCCGTGAGGG
>NZ_KV797629.1:0-830 GCF_001809415.1 Rothia sp. HMSC058E10
GTATTACATTAACTATTTTCGTGCTTCCAAGTTTCCAAAAATTCATCCTTATTTTTAAGGTATAAAGGATGCTCAGCTTCTGGATTTTTTTCGTCAAACTCAGGAATAACAATTGCACGGCCTTCAAAATATTCCAAGACCTGATCAAGGTGGTTTCGAGACACCTCCATACCGTAAAGTACATGCGGTGGGTCGTAGTCTCCATTCCCATACCAGGAATGCCGATACCGTAAGTCATTATCCGCACTTTGCAGAATCTGTGCCATCCACTTTGCCTGCAAGTATTCAGGGCCTTTATCCTCTCGGAATAACGCGTCATAGTCCCGCAAGACCACGAAAACTCCTTTACTCAAATCCAGCCAATGCAAATCTTCCATGTACTCATAGATCAGATTTACTGGATCATCAGGCATTCCATAAGGATATTCAATAGGCCCTAAATGCTCCTTAAAATATTCATTCTCGGTCCTTGCCTGAACAAGAGCAGAGCAAGAAAACTCAATAATTTTCCACCTCTGCTTTCGTAGCAGCTCTAGTTGCCGCTCTAAGACGTCATCATCTTCCTTTACATACACAACTGGGAAGAAGGTCTTATCTAGCTTATTTGTATAAAAACCTATAATAGTTTTACTTCTCAATGGGCGTGAAGATTTCTCCGTGCGCGCGGACGACTTCTACCCCTCAGTATCCTCTGGGTCAACCGTCATCCCTCGCCAACTTCTAATAGTATCTTCCTTATTTTTAACATACACTGGATACTCGGCCCCAGGGTCTTCTTCATCAAACTCAGGCACCACAATCGCCCGACCCTCAAAAAACTCCAACACCTG
>NZ_KV797629.1:930-2378 GCF_001809415.1 Rothia sp. HMSC058E10
TCGCAGGATCATACTCCCCATCCTCATCCTTCGAATACCGGTACCTCAGCTCAGTATCCACAGACTGCAACAACTTTGCAGTCCACTTCGCCATAAAATAGTCAACTTTTTCTTGATCTTGGAAGAACACATCATAATCCTTCAGAACAAAAAAGAACCCCTGACTCAAATCCAACCAATGCAAATCCTCAAGATACTCATGGATCCAATCATCCGGCAACCGAGGAATCTCATACGGAAACTCAATAGCCTCAAAAACTATCATGGCATCTTCCTCAGAGCCTGAAGACTTTAAAAACTTTTCACAGGAAAGCTCAATAATCTTCCACCCAGCCTGCCGCAACAACTCCAACTGCCGCTCTAAAACACCATCCTCCCGCACATAAACAACCGGGAAGAATGTTTCTCCGTAGCCATCATCATAAAACCCCATAGGTTCGTAATAATTCATAATATTTTCATTCCCTAATAAAAATAAAATTATCGCAATAATTAGGAATACAAGTCAGCAGGGCTGCCCACAAGCGACACCAATCAATCATAGACAACCCTGCCTTTTCTTATATATAGGTTATTGATTCTAATCCGCTACTCTGGCAAGTGCGGATACTCATCTGCGAAAGGCCCCAGTGCCTCCGCACTCTCAAGCTCAGGATGCTCAGGATCAAACCTATCCACAACCACCACATGCCCCCGGAAAAACTCCCGCACCAGCGGAAGATTCTTCTCAGAACATTCAAAACCGTAGGTAAATTTAAGGTTCGCTTCTCCTTCCTCCAAAAGCTCCCAACGGTACCTGGTTTGCAACCGGTGGAGATGCTGGCAAAGATAACTTGCTATTCGAGAATTCTTGAAAAGAATATCATCAAAATTAGATATATACACAAAAAAACCATGTGATATATCCAGCCATTGATCAATATCCTCAATATAATCTAATGTCCATTGCGAACCATAATCCGGAATATTCCAGGGACATTTAATAGCACGAAGTATTTCAGATGTCATGGTATCAAAATCGATAATAACATTTCCTCTAATTTCAATAATTTCCCACCCAGAAGAAACTAATGAATCTATCCTATTATGGAGAATAGGCTCTCCTTTTAGATAAATATTTGGTGTTATAGGATACCTTTCATCCATTTTAAAATCAATAGTCATATTTATATTCCTTTCAGAAGAACAAAAGTCCTGTAATGATCAGGAGTATAATAAATATCTCCATTACTCCCAACGACTAAACGTTCTGTGTCTCGTCTTCCTCTAATCCTTGGTTCATTGCGGATAATGTATCCAGAATCACGAACATCAAGCTTATAATATTGAATACTGAGGTTTGTTCGGATGTACTTTACCCATTACTGCCGCCGGTATAGGAAGTGCTCTCAGGGTACTCATCAGGATCATTAATCCAATCCGTACCATCCTCATACAACGGGTCAGGA
>NZ_KV797630.1:0-25226 GCF_001809415.1 Rothia sp. HMSC058E10
AGGGTGGAGTCTTCTCAGAAAACTAGATAAAAACCTCTCTTGGCGGTTTGGCACGGTTAAAGTGTCAGGGTACCTAGGTACCGTCGAGGTATCAGAAAAATACCCCGCACTTTCACGGGGCGGCACCCCATCGAGAGGATCAGCACCTATGGCACAGCACCCCCTAAGCGCATCCCGCATCGTTGCAACCGCCGAGGATATTGTTAGCGCCGATCATCAGTTCCTCATGTCCACGGGAACGCTCGTACACCACGAAACCTTCGATATAGAGGCCATTCGCCGCGATTTAGAACAGCTCATTGCCGAGCGTGTTTGTCTGCAGGTCGCCCCGGCGTCAAATTCCTGCACCCGGATGCTCACTCAGCATCGTTATGGCGAGGCCGGATTCCAGCAAAATCTTCACGAATTACGCCGGGCGGCGCAGAACGCTATCCTAATGGTTTTCCCGCACGATCAGCTTGAGATTGGTCTTCGTTTCGAGCGGATTCAGGGCACCAAGCTGGCGCTGACGCGTATGTATTGCAGCCCCCGTTACGGTGATGCCTGGTATAAGCATTGGGCGCCGCGGGTGTTGCCCTTGGAAGGGTATGCTTTCGCCACCGAGAGCCGCCCGGGTTCCGGCGATTTCAGGATTAATACCGCACAGTTCCTCAATATGCTGGGCCTGCTGGAAGTCGCCATGATGGGGCTTGACGTGAGTGAATGGGACCTGTGGGAGTGCGAAAACCCCAAGGACGCCTGCACCAAATTCAAACGGGAACGCCGGGATGTGCGCCGCCGCATTCGCGAAGATTATGGCATGACCGCTTAGGGTTTTCGGGCAGAGCAAAGCTCCCCACCCACCGAACGATGCGGTGCGCGGGGAGCCAGCACGGTTACGGATTAGCCACGGTGTGCGTAACGGTACAGGAACGCCGCCATAGCCTCACGACTGATGCTCTCGTGGGGACGGAAAGTTCCGTCATCCCAACCGGTCGTAATCTTGCTGTCATGCAGCCAGGCAATTTCACGGTAGAACATGTTCTGTTCGGGAACATCCTTGAAAGGCGCATTCTGCACTTCAACCGGCGGTTTCCCAGAGTAACGGTAGAAGAATGCGGCCATAGCCTCGCGGCTGACGGGGTCGTGAGGACGGAAAGTCTTATCAGGCCAGCCGGTGGTAATACCTTGCTGCTGGAACCAGATGATTTCCTTGTAGAAGGGGTCGCCTTCCTTCACGTCGGTAAAGGGGGAATCCTTCGGCAGCTGTACCTCGGGCGATCCGGACATACGGTAGAAGAACGCCGCAATAGCCTCACGTTCGATGCTTTCGTGCGGGCGGAACGTGCCATCGACCCAGCCGGTTGTGATGTTCTGCCCGGCAAGCCAGGTAATCTCGCGGTAGAACATATCGCCTTCGTGCACATCCGAGAACGACTGAGCGGGCTCTGCCGGTTTACTCGGCTCAGGTTCGGCAGGCTTACTGGGCTCCGGCTCGGTAGGCTTCGACGGTTCCGGTGCTGGGGTCGTCGGGGCCGGGTCAGCTGATTTACTCGGCTCAGGGGTTGGAGCAGGGTCAGCGGGTTTGGTAGGCTCAGGCGCTGGTGCCTCGGAGCTTTCCGATGGCTCGGGAGTCGGTGTTTCAGCCGGTTTGCTGGGCTCGGGCGTGGGTTGCGTCGGCTCAGGGGTGGGTTCCGGGGTCGGATCAGCAGGTTTCGGCTGTTCGGGGGGTGCCGGTGTCTTAGCGGTATTCACCAGACGGTTGAGCCACAGGTTAGATTCCAGACCGTCATTCTTCTCAACCATCGTGGGGAAGATAATATCCCCATTCGGCAGCTCAAGCGCATTGTACGACCCGCTCTTATCGGTCGAACGCAAGTCAGAGAGCGGCACATCGTGATCAAATTCAAGGGTCTTTGACATCCAGACCAGGCGGCCGTTTGCGGAATCGACCGCCACAATCTTGTCGCCAGCGGTGAAGAACGATGCGATCGCCCCCATACCGTGCGGCGCTGTGGAGCTTTCGCGCACCGTTGTGAAGGAAGAACCATCGTACTTGAGAACCTGCACGGCACTGGCGCTTGCGGCGTAGTTATTCCACCGGTAGACATATCCGTCTGGAGTGGTGAGCAGGCCGTTGAGGCTGGCTGCCTCTTCCGCATCCTTGGGCTGGGTTTGCTCAACCACCGAAATACCCTGAGCACTCAGATGTAGCAGCTGACCGTTCTGAATCTTGTTGCCCTCTTCGTTGTACACAGATTTATTGGGGCTGTATAGGAACGAGCCGTCGGGCAGCGGCGCAAGCGTGCGGGTGCTTCCGGTGAAAACGTCGCCATAGTATTCGCTCAGGTCATCGGCGTGTGCCACCGAGGGGTCAAAATCCAGCGGAGATTTGACGGTTTGCGCTTTCACCGTGCCATCGGAGGCGACGTTGACGTACCGCGCCTGCCCGCTGCTGTCGGCGGTGAGCACAGCCCAGCTGTTGGTCGCTTCGTTGTAACCGAGCGCCAGAATATTTTCGGATTCGCTGAAGGTGACACCCGCGAAAGCACCCTGAGATACAAGCTTGCCGGATTCATCTACCCGGTAGCGTTCCAAGGCGCGAGTATTCGCGTTCACAAACACGATATCGCCGGTGGCGGGGTTGGCGGCAAAGTGCGCGCTGGAACCCATCGGCAGGGTTGCAGACTCTGTCTGCTGCAAAGTCTTTGGGTCGATGACCGCGTAGCGTGCATCCGCCCCGCCGCCGAAGCTTTTACCTGCCGCGTAGAAAAGATAAGAGCCCGCGCGCACGGTATTTTGCGGATTATTAATATCGGTACCCGAATTCAGGCTCTCGCCCAGTTTATAGCCGCTGTTTTGGGCATCTTTCGCCTTAGTACCGGAATACGAGAAAGTAAGAGCGTCCAGTCCCACACCGTCTTCGTAGAAGTTCGAGAATGCGTGATTACCCTCGGCGGTGAGATTAGCCGCAACATTGCTCCAGGTGACAATGCCGTCTTTTTCACTCTGTTGGGCGGTTTTGAGCGAGAGCTTCGCCATCGGGATTTCGTGGGGTCCTTCCCACTGCCCGGAGGTGTAATTTTTGGTGCGTACAACCATGTAGAGTGTGCCGGTGCCCTGTGCCGCATCCACCTCGATGCGCGGGTTTGAGAGCGTTAGGTTCAGCGAGCATTCTTCGGGTTTATTGCGGTCGGCGCAGTGCGAGATATATTGAACTTTGCCGGAGCCCTGAAGTGAAACTTGGTTACCGTCCTCGGAAACTTTGGCTTCTTGGTTGGGGAAGGTGAACAGGTCGGTGGCGTTGTAGCTTGCACCTTCGCTGACCTTGTACGGTTCGCCGATGTAGTTGCGGAATGAGGTTTTGATACCCCAGGTGATATTTCCGGTGCTCTGGTTCTGTTCGGCGGTTACCGCTACACCGGAATCGGCGTGAGCGTTCACGGCCAAAAGCGGAGTTGCGGGCAAGAGCATGGTGCCTGCGAGAGTGAGCGCGCAGATGCGTCTGAGGGTGCGCTGGCGCGATGCAAACGTGAAAGACATGTGTAATCCTCGTTGATCTATTGAGTTAGGACACCCTTAATGTAGCAACACCCTACCCTTAATACAAAAGAGCTTAACGCCACTCTGTGACGAGTTGTCGCTACAAAGTGTTCATACACTACAATGCCCTCACTTCGCTGCAATAGAGAGCTAACAACAACATGCAGACCACCGAAAAACTCTAGATTTTATTCGATATTTCTAATACTAAATACCGTGAGAATATTTTTAATATGCTCTTCTAAAATGCTTAATATTACGGCTAGAACCAGCCGCGCTTCTTAAAGAAGAGATACACCGCCACACACGCCACCACCATGAGCACGAGCGACGCCGGGTATCCGTAGGTCCACTTCAGCTCGGGCATATCCTCAAAGTTCATACCGTAGATAGACCCAATGATCGTGGGCACCACCAGGATCGCGGCACCCGCCGAAATACGCTTCATATCTTCGTTTTGCTGCTGTGCCACAATCGTATCGTGCACCGTAAGCGTGTTCTGCAGGGATGTGCGCAGATCCTCCAGGCGCTCCTTAACCTGCACCACGTGATCCTGAATATTGCGGAACTGCCGTTGCAGCTCATCCTTCTCCTGCGCGATTTCGGTTGCGGTAGCGCCCAGGTAGGGGCTGACATCAAGTACGCCGTCACGAATCTGCTGCACGATGCGCGCGAGCATCATGTCGAGCGGTTTGCAGGCACGCTGAAAATCGGCAACCTGGTTGAGCAGTTCGTAGGTGCGGCGTGACAGTGTGCGGTCGCCGGCGCCGGTTTCTTGGAAGAGCGCATCCTCAATTTCGTCGCCGTCGTTTTCGAGCCCTTCGAGCACCGGCATGTAACCGTCTACCGTCTGGTCGATGATGCGGTGCAGCAGGCGTATGGGCGAGCCGTCCGGAGTGGCGTAAATCAGGTTGAAGAGTTCATACACTGCCTGCTGCGGATGTATCTGGTCGTTCACGATGCTCAGCAGGTAATCACGCCCCAAGAACATGTGCATCTCACCCAGGCGCACCTCTTCTTCGGCATCCAGGTAAATCGCGGGACGTACCACCGCAAACAGGGAGCCTTCATAGCTTTCAAGTTTGGCGCGCTGATGCCCGTGCGAGGCGTCTTCGAGCGCGAGTCCGTGCAGATTAAAGGTTTGCTGAAGCTCGCGCAGCTCCCGCGCGTTCGGGGTCATGTAGCCGAGCGCCACGCTTGCACCGCCCTCACGGTAAGCATCAAGCGCCTCGGACTGGGTAACCCCCATACGAATGCGGTCCTGCTGCGGATAAATAGCACCGGTTACATACGACATAGGTTAAGTGTAGGGGCAGGCCCCCAGGTACTAAAAAGAGCCTTTATTCGAATAAAGAGTATTTTTCGCCGCTTTATTCAAATAAAGGGTCTTTTTATGCAGGGGATTTATCGAATGCGCTGGTAGATCTGAGTTGCGGGGTCCCGTTCAAGTATTCCGTGATCCACGCCGTAGCGACGCACCAAGGCAGGGTCATCCGTGTACCGCCTGATGCGCTCGTTCATCTCTCATGGCTACTAATCATCATATGGGCCTATAAAACGGGATCCATTAAGATGAATCATGTGAGTAGGATCGCTTGCAACCCATGCCTCAGTTTCCCACGCAAGGTCAGCAAGGAACTTACGCATGGTCTTCCTATTAGGAAAACAAGACACAAACACTAACCCCGCAGTTGAACCGGCAAATAGCTTCTTCAGTTCCAAATAACGTGTTGTATCAACTGGACCATGCGTTGAAGCAGCTTCCATCAAAAATAGCCAATTCTTATCATGTTGATACACAACTAAATCTGGCATCTTGCCGTGGAGATTTAAAGATACGCCTAACCCCTCAAGATACTTTTCTTTATAAAGCATAGTCTTATCATCAGCGTCACCTATATAAAGAATTTCTCCACCAGGAATAAAATATTCACAGAATTCTTCCACCATCGCCTTAATGAGGTTATTCTGCCCTCCAGCTTTGAGGGTTGTTTTAACTCCATCTGGCATAGTCACAGGTATTCGAGCCATTTCCCGGGCTGCTTGCTGCTGTGCCAGCTGACTAGGACTATCTGCTAAATACTCTTCCAATGCAATCTGAAACTCTTCCCGATATTGCGGATCAGGATCATAAAGGCGAATAACACGAAGAGCATTAGGAGAAACTCTGTAAACATTCTTTGAGGAGTTGGTCGGGCGCAAAGGGTCGTCATCATTATGAAGACAAAATCCTGAATCGACAAACTGATGTAATACAAATCGACGTACGGTCTCGCGAGAATTTTCAGCTATATTCTTGTCAAGACTATTTCGCATCCAGTCCATAATTCCCCGAACTCCTATTCGAGGATTATCTGCATCCGCCCATGAATCATTTTCAGTAAGATTAAGCAGACTCAAAAGTGTACGTCCAGCCATCTCATTAGTACGTTTATCATCAAATTCAAAGAGCTTAAGAATATCCTGGGCTTCTCTCAACATAGTCATGCTACTTTTACCTCTTTCGGAATATTAAGTATATTTACAATATCGTGTCCCGGATCCTCAGAATGAGCTAAATCCCTAAGCTGACTATCAGAGGGAAAAGGTATACGACGTATATCAGTAGCATTCACCTGCGTGTGCCCGCTAAAAACTCGGAAATATGCATCTACCTGGTCTGAGTTAAGCCAACGTGCAATTCCTTCAGCAATCTCAATATCGATTCCTTCTCCACTACAGTGTATATAGTTAAGTTTGTTATCAAAAGCGGCAGGTTCAGCAGCATTGTATACAGCAGCAACAATACGACGTTTTTCTTCTTTAGCAGTAAAACGCTTGATAAGCACATAAGTACCAGCAGGAACTATATATTTTGAAGAGGTTTCATTATAAGTGTCAAACCACTGAGTTTTCTTGCTATCATATTTTGGATGTTCGACTATTCCTGTAGCAATATTTGTAGGCTGCAACAACGGGCAAGCTCCTATAATGTTTTCACTCAAAAGAAGATTTTTCAACCTAAAACCTACTACTTTTCCCGTTGAGACTTGAAGCCCAAGAGTAGCAAGAGTTTCACGGGCTTGATTCACTTGTTCTACGATCTTGTCATCTTCATAATTTGCAGGAACAAACACAAAATCACCCGTAACAACCTGCCCATAAGGAACAGTGCGAGTCACTTGAATATGATTCTGATCTCGCGAGACACTCAGCTCAACTTGGGGCGACACAGAGCCCTTGTATGCACCAACGATGATAATCTCTTGCAAAACCTCAGACTCTTGAAAAACAGTAGATCGTGATTCAAAAGTATGAATCTTATCTATAGATAGATCAGATATATAACGTTTTCGAAATGAAGTATAGTATGTACCATTCATCCATGACCGTGGAGTAATAGCAATTTGATAACCTTGTGGTTTAAGTAATTCCGCCCCGAGCGCCATAAAAGCAGAATACATATTTGGAACTATATATCCTATATTCTTCAATGAAAAGACAGTCGGGGAATTTGCAGATAGTTTATAGTAGGGAGGATTCTGTATAACAACATCATATTGTTTAGAGGTGCTAATTCCCCAGTCAATAAAATTCTGCGTGATAAGTTCTGTATGCACTCCAAGAGACTTACAATCTTCAAGAGTTTTACGGAGATAAGGAAGAGCGTTTTCATCAGTTTCTACAGCGGTTACGTGAATCTTAGCTTTAGGATGCTTACTCAAGATACGATCCACCATCGTAGCTAATAAAATACCGGTCCCTGACCCAGGGTCTAAAATATAAAAATTATCCTTCCCCTGAGGGACACGGACCATTGATGACATAATCCGAGCTACTGCTAGAGGGGTAAGAAACTGTCCTAACTCCGATTGCCTATTGCGATCAAGGGCTAGAAGAGCCTCCTGACGCCGGTTCTCGGCACGGGTCACTATATCCATACTCTTAAGACTACCGAGGCATTCCATGACTACCAACCCATATCGTCATCTTGCGGTCCATTATCTATCTCAGTGACGCCGATACCTTCATACCCCATACACATTATGGTTTTGTATCAATTGCATCTTCAGGCAGACCTAAGAAACGTAAGGTAATGTCTATTTGAGCGTCACCCATCACTTCCTCAGATCTACCGCTGAGTAACTACTTACTCTATGTGAATGAAGAGTATTTTTCGAGCTTTATTCCCTTTTTTGCTGAAGAGTCTAAACGAAAAATCCTACCTAGCCTTAGATACACGTGATGCCGCAACTTCTAAAGTTACGGCATCCGGAACGGCGTTCTGAGGGGCCAAACCCCACTACTACCGATAATTAATCTACCGGTTTTCAGAACGTTCTGTCAATAGAATCCTTCAGATTATGACGAGCCTAATCCATCAAGTCGCGGACCACAATAGTCTGGTCGCGGTCGGGGCCTACGCCGATCGCCGAGATGCGGCAGCCAGAAAGTTCTTCAAGCTTATGCACATATTTGCGGGCATTCTCGGGCAGCTCGTCCAGGGTTTTCGCATCCGAAATGCTCTCGTTCCAGCCGTCGAAGTACTCGTAAATCGGCTTCGCGTGGTGAAAATCGGTCTGCGTCATCGGTATTTCGTCAAAGCGCACGCCGTCCACCTCATACGCCACGCATACGGGGATCTTCTCAAGACCGGTGAGCACATCCAACTTGGTGATAAACAGGTCGGTAAACCCGTTGATGCGCACCGCCTGGCGCGCAAGCACCGCATCGTACCAGCCGCATCGGCGTGGACGCCCCGTGTTCACACCGAACTCGCCGCCGGTTGTGCGCAGGAAATCGCCCATCTTATCGAAGAGCTCGGTGGGGAACGGACCAGCACCCACGCGGGTGGTGTACGCCTTCTGAATACCAATCACGCGAGAAATGCGGGTTGGGCCAACACCTGATCCCACGCAGGCGCCCCCGGCGGTCGGGTTTGAGGAGGTCACGAACGGGTAGGTGCCGTGATCGACGTCGAGGAAGGTCGCCTGGCCGCCCTCCATGAGCAGGGTTTTACCCTCATCCAGCGCCTTATTGAGCAGCTGAGTAGTATCAACGATCATGGGTTTGAGCCGCTCGGCGTAAGACATGAAATAGTCCACGATCTCGTCTGCCTCAACATGGCGGCGGTTGTACACCTTCACGAGCAGCTGGTTTTTCTGCCGCAGCGCGCCTTCAACCTTCTGCCACAGAATCGACTCATCCAAAATATCCTGCATGCGAATACCTAAGCGCCCTACCTTATCCATGTAGGCAGGCCCAATACCGCGCCCGGTCGTGCCGATTGCGCGCTTCCCCAAGAAACGTTCGGTGACCTTATCCATCGTCTGGTGGTACGGTGCCACAAGGTGGGCATTTGCCGAGATTTTGAGTTTAGAGGTGTCGGCGCCGCGCGCCTGCAGACCCTCAATCTCAGAGAAAAGTGCCTCCGGGTTCACCACCACGCCGTTGCCGATCACGGGGGTTGCGTTCTCGCTCAGAATGCCGGCGGGCAGCAGCTTAAGCTCAAATTTTTGGCCGTTCACCACCACGGTATGTCCAGCGTTGTTGCCGCCGTTCGGCTTGACCACGTAGTCCGCGCGGGGTCCGAGCAGGTCGGTTGCCTTACCTTTACCTTCATCGCCCCACTGGGCGCCCACGATCACAACAGCTGACATTCTTGCTCCTCTAGGATGTAGTCCCCGCCGTTTCGGCGGCCGTGCGCGGGTTCTTCAAACCCTCTTAGGCACACATTTGTTAATCATAACGCGACCCTGTGACAGTGCATCTATTATTTAGCGATTGCAACACATCTTTTCCGTGAGTTTCTGCGGCGTAAACCCCGTGATTCGGCGGTAAAAGCCGCTTTGGAGGACCAACATACAGGATGCGCGCCCGGGGCAACCTGCTGCGAGCGCGCATCCATGAATTATGCCCGGGTGTATGCCCCAGGTACCGCATGAACTTTCTTATTTGAGAATCTTGATGAAGGTCATGGGGTAGTCGTACATTTCACCGCGATTAGCCGCGATAGCGCCTAAGATGTGGAAGATAATCATGAGTATGCCGGTGACTGATACCACCAAAAACCATATCGGAGACATGATGAAGAGGGTGATAACCATCAGGAGGAATGCGGCGGTGTTAATAACCCACATGGAGAAGTTGAAATTAAAGGCGCGGCGCGATGATTCTTTGGTGAATTCGTAGCCGGGCTTGTCTTTGTAGATGAGCCAGAAGATGAGCGGGGCTATGAAGCTCAGCGTGTTCAGCGACAGCAGCATGGCGAGAAGCGATGAGAGGTGTGCGAATATCGCCATGTTTTTTGCGTCCGGGGTAATACCTTGGTGGTTATATTCTGGCCGTTGCTGGCTGTAACCCGAACCCGACTGTTGGTTATAACCGGGCTGATTCTGGTAGTTCGGCTGTCCGTTGTTGTAGTTAGGGTCGTAGGTCATAAGAACCTCCTCAATGCAGCGTGTTGGGCTGTGTTTTACAGTATATGCCGCCTACCTTAATGCAACATGGGAATCGTGGGGAAAGGATATTTGTAGTCCTCACCAGAATTTGCTTTAACCGCCCCGATAATGTGGAACACGACAGCGGTAACGCCCAAGCCTGCGATCAGAAGCCACAGTATGGGAAACATCGTAAAGAACAGCATAAATGGTTCGCCGGATTGGCTTTGCGCCCCTATGATGAGGGATATTACCATCAGCAGAACCAGCAGCAGGAATGAACTAAAGATAATGATAGCTAGGGTCACGCCCAGGTTGAATGTTCGTGCGGCGGCGCTGCGTACTCGCTCATAGCCGGGTTTGTCTTTGTAAACCGCCCAGAAGATCAGCGGAATTAAGAATCCTGCAATCCCGGAAAGATGCGCGAGCATCGCCATGTTGTTAACGTCAGTGGGCTGCTGTATCACATAGACCGGCTGCCCGTAGCCCGGTTGTGGGTAGCCTTGGCTCGGCTGCTGTGGGTTGTATCCCGGCGGGTATGGCTGCTGGCCCTGGTTAGGCTGCGGATTCTGCTGGTAGGGGTCTTGGTTGGGGTCAAAGTTTGACTGGCTCATGTTTTCACCCGTTCTGTGTGTTGTCGTCTCTGTGTTTCGTGTTCAAGCTTTTCATGGCGTCCATCTTCAAGGGCTTGCTCAAAGCTCCTGCCCGATGCGCCCGCCGCCTCGGTACTATCGCAGGATAGGCAAGGTGGGCAGAGGGTACTTATAGTCTTCACCGGAATTTGATTTAACCGCGGCGACAATCTGGAAAATAATCATCAAAACCTGAACAACGCAGCTTATCAGAACCATGAGGGTTATGGGTGCGAACATCCCCATGGCACTGGAAACAGCGGTGCTCGGATCGTTGGTCGACGCCATACCGGGTACGACCATCGTAAAAATATAGACAAACCCGCTCAGCAGGGTGATAAGAACAATCAGGTATCCCGTCAGCCCAAAATTGAAGGACCGCGCGGCGGCACGGCGTGCCAGTTCGTACCCGGGTTTATCTTTGTAGATAGCCCAGATAACGAGCGGAATAATAAACCCACCTAAAAGCCCGGAAAGATGCCCCCACATGGCAACCGTGCTGACATCGTTGGTTTGTTGAGTCACATATATAGGCTGCCCTGGTGGGTACGGCTGTTGGTACTGTCCCTGGTTAGGTTGCGGGTTCTGCTGATAGGGGTTGTGGTTGGGATCAAAATTTGGCTGACTCATGACAATATTCCATTCTTGAGGCTGCTACCCCACCCCGTCGGGTCTGATGCAGACTTCCATGCGAGCCGGGCACAGCATCCTTACCGTGCTCGACCACGCGAGCAACTCAGCTTCGACAAGGTTTTTATTCGGTGTTTTTGGTCTTTTTATCATAGCGCGCACCATATTTATACGGTAGATTTTTGTGGCACGAATACCGGGTGTTTTGAGGGAGTATATAAAACTATAGAAGTAAAGAATTTTATATTTATATATAAATTTTATAAATATTTTTAGTGTCCTTGATAAAACTCTAGAGTAAAACTTCTTAGAATTGATAGTGCAAGACACATCGTTGTTTTTTTAAAACGCGATGCGCTCGCATATCACACCGAACCATAGTTACCAAAAGTGCTGACTCGGGTTCGACACTATCAAACACAAGGAGCATCATGGCATCCACCAACACCTGGCGGGCGTGTACCCGCATCGGGTTATCGGCGGTTTTGGGGCTCGGTCTTATCGCCTCCACGGCGGTACCACTCAACGCAGCAGAGAAACCGTTGAGAGGGCAAGACCCAGACTTGAGAACCTCACAACAGCACACGCAGCAGCAGGTACTCTCCCCCAGCATGCTAAAGGCGCAGGGCACCATACCGGTCTACGTCAAGTTCAAGGGTCAAGGCGCCTATGAGCAGACCCAGCCGCGGGCGGTTCTGCAGAACAGGCAGGCACCCGTGAACGCTCAGGCACAGGTGCAGGCGATCAAGACCCGTGTAGAGTCACAGGCGCAGTCCGTAGCGGGAGAATCGCACGCAAAAGTTCTATACACCACCCATAACGTGATGCCGGGCGTGGCGCTCATGGGCGATGCCCAGGCGATTCGTGATCTCGCATCCCGCCCGGATGTTGAGCGCATTAGCCCGATCGTGCCGAAATACCGTCAAAATGCGGGTTCTGTCGTCGATACCGGGGCCGCCGAGAATTGGGCGCGGCAAAACACCGGGTACACCGGCAAGGGCATCAAGATTGCGGTGATCGATTCGGGGATTGATTACACGCACGCCGACTTTGGCGGACCCGGCACGAAAGAAGCCTTTGACGAGGCCACGAAACTCACCAATATGCCGGAAGCATCCTCCGGTCTCTACGACCCCGCGAAGTTCTTAGGCGGGTACGATCTTGCCGGTGACGACTACGACGGACTGAACACGGCGGTGCCCGATAACAACCCGATCGACTGCATCAGCGGCGGTCACGGCACCCACGTGGCGGGTACTGCGGCAGGTTGGGGCGTGGATGCGCAGGGCAAGACCTTCCGCGGCGACTATTCCACGCTGACACCCGAGAAACTGGGTGAGATGAAGATCGGTCCCGGTTCTGCACCGGATGCTCAGCTGTACAGTTTCCGCGTCTTCGGGTGCAGCGGCGCCACCAACCTGGTGGGTCAGGCTCTCGATAAGGTGCTCGACCCCAACGGCGACGGCGATTTCTCAGACCGCGCGCAGGTGGTGAACATGTCTCTTGGTGGCGAGTTCTCCCCCGAAGATGACCCAGAATCCTACGCCGTCGAAACGCTGTTCCGCCAGGGTGTGCTCGCCGTTGTCTCGGCGGGTAACGCGAATGGATACAACGGTGTAGGCGATACCTACTCGGACTCTGGCCAGCCCGCGAACGCTATTTCGGCGCTGACGGTGGCGAACTCGGTGGGTTCAACCTACGCCATGGATGCGGCGCAGATTCTTGCACCCAGCCAGATTGCTGGGAAGATTCCGGGCGACTATTCGGTGGACTATAACTACTCGAAAGCCTCCGAAGAGACCCTGCGGGGTCAAGTCGTTGCGGCATCCGCATCGAATAAGTTCGGGTGTGAGGCATTCAGCGCCGAAGACGCCGCCAAGCTCAAGGATCGGTGGGTCTTTATCGAGTGGGCAAACGAGGACGGTACTATTTCGTGCGGCTCGAAAGTCCGTTTCGACAATGCTGAGAAAGCTGGCGCTAAGGGCGTCGTCCTGTCCTCCCAGGAAGAGCGCGCCGAACTGGGGATCGCCGGGAACGAAACTATTCCGGGCTTCAGGGTGGCGAAGAGCGCATCCGATAAGGTTCGCGAGGCTGCACAGGCTGGCACCCTAGAGATTCGCCTGGGCGAAGACCTCAAGGGTGGTCTGCGTGTTCAGAGCGGTAAATTTGATGAGCTGACAACTTCGAGCGCACGCGGGTTCCACGGATCGTACGGGTACACGAAGCCCGATCTCGCTGCACCGGGGAATAATATTTCCTCTGCCGCCGTGGGTACCGGAACGGGCTCGATTCAGTACACGGGTACGTCGATGTCTGCGCCCTTTGCCTCCGGTGTGGCGGCGCAGGTGTTGCAGGCGCATCAGGATTATTCGCCGATTCAGATCAAGGCGGCGATGATGAACAGCGCAGATCATGACCTGCACGATGCCGCCGGGCATACCTACGCGGTGGATCGCGTGGGTTCGGGGCGCATTGATGCGAAGGCCGCTGTTGATACCCGCGTGCTTCTGTACAACGCAGACCGTCCCGAGCAGGTCTCGCAGACTTTCGGCGTGCTGGAATATGCGGCAGACGCAGGCCAGCAGTCGCTCACCCGCGAGATGACGGTCGAGAATTTCGATTCTAAGGCGCACACCTACTCGATTTCCTATGCGGGAAGCACCGATATGCCCGGTGTTGAATTCTCGATGCCTTCCAGCATTACGGTGCAGCCGGGTGAGAAGAAGAATTTCCAGGTGAAGGTCACGATCGACCCGGCACGCTTGGAGAAAACTATGGACCCGGCGATGGAAAAGACCCAGTCCTCCATCGACCTGAACACGGGTAAGACCGTGGTTCCCGAGCAGGCGCGGCAGTTTATCGCCTCCGAATCCGGGCGTATTAAGCTGACCGAAGGCGACCAAACCCTGCGCGTTCCCCTGCATGCGGCACCCAAACCGGTTTCGACCATGAAGGTTGCGGGCAACAACATTCAGGTTCCCGCTGGATCCTCCCAGACGCGAGTCACATTAGAGGGCACCGAGCTGAACCAGGGCGGATACCGCTCCCTGCTGGGGGCCTTCGAGTGGGGTGCATCGGTGAATCGCGTTAACCCGACCAACCTGTGGGTCAGCAGCGATATGAAGGCGAACCTACAGCATGTGGGTGCGTCCTCGAACGCGCCCGCGCTCAAGGGTGCGGGCAAAGACCCGAACGAAGGCACGCTTTCCTTCGGCATCAGCACGTGGAGGAACTGGGATGTGATCTCTGAGGAAAACACCTTCACGGTCAATATTGATACGGACGGCAATAACCGCGCCGATTATGTGCTCAAAACCGACCGTTCCGCAGGGTTGGACTTCCCGATCGTGCGCCTGATGGGCTACAAAAACGGGTCTTTGGAGCAGCTCGCCTACTATCCGCTCAACGGCGCCTGGGGCGATACCGATACAAACATGATGGACACAAACACACTCATCATGAGCGTACCCCTGAAGGATCTGGGGTTGACGGCCGAAAACGCCCCGCAGATTCGCTACAGCGTTGAGTCCATCACCCAGTACGAGTGGGAGAACGTCAGCCAGACCGACTGGATTACCTACAGCCCCTTCGCCCCGAAGGTGTGGTTCAGCGGTACCGAGTCGAGCATCCCCGGGCTTTTCGCGGATGCCCCGGCCACCGAGCTGACGCTGCACCGCGCCTCGGATGCGGGTTCGGCTAAGGCTCTCTTCCTGCACCTGCACAACGGCACCGGGGACCTTTCGGGTTCTCAGGGTGCAAGCGGCGAGCGCGCCCAGGTGCTTCCGGTGAGCGAGCAGAGCACGGAGACCCCTTCTGCCCCGCGCTTCACGGATGTGAAGGAGGGCGATATGTTCTACACCGAGATCGCCTGGCTGGCGCAGCGGCGTATCACGACCGGCTATCCGGATGGTTCGTTCCGCCCCGCCGAGAATACGAGCCGTGCCGCCATGGCGGCGTACTTCTACCGCCTGGCGGGTTCGCCGCAGTTCACCGCGCCGAGCACGCCCACGTTCAAGGATGTGGCTCCCGGCGACCAGTTCTACAAGGAGATTGAGTGGTTTGCGGCGCAGCGGCTGACGACGGGGTATGCGGATGGCACCTTCCGCCCGCAGGATGCGGTTAACCGCGATGCTATGGCGGCGTTCTTCTACCGGTATGCGGGCAGCCCGGCCTTCACGGCACCGGATAAGCCCACGTTTAAGGATGTTGCCCCGAATAGCATGTTCTACCGCGAGATCGAATGGCTTGCCGCGCAGAAGGTGACGACCGGGTGGCCGGATCAAACCTACCGCCCGTTGGAGCCTATCCACCGCGATGCGATGGCGGCGTTCCTGTACCGCTACAACCAGGGCGTGCTCAAGGCTGAGGGTTAGCCCCCCCCCTAATCCGCCCCGCGAGCAGCGGTTTTCGCCCGAGAAGGTGGGAAAATCCTACCTTTTCGGGCGTATCCCCGCTTCTTACGAGGGTTAACACATATTCACTCCGCATCATCTGTACATTGTTACCTTCAAAGGATCAAGGAGTATGATATGCTTCCGAATCATCGCAGACGAGGCGCCTTAGGGTGCCTTGCCGCCGCGACAAGTATTCTGTTAGCGCTTGGCACGCCTGCCAGCGCAGACATAAACCCGGGCGGTATCAACGAAAACGGGCAGTACCTCGCAACCCCCACACCGCAGAATTCAGATGCTCTCTCCCCCACCATGAAAAAGGCGGAAGGAGATGTGCTCGTCTTCGTTAAGTTCAAGGGTCAGGGTGCCTACGAGCAGACCCAGCCCGACGAGGTTCTGCACAATAAACAGGAACCCGTTAAGAAGCAGGGTGAGGCCACCTCTATCAAGGATCAGGTCGAGAATCAGGCTCGCCAAGTGGCTCAGGATTCCGGTGCAGAAATACGTTATACCGTGCACAATACGATGCGCGGTGTAGCCCTGCACGGTAATGCCGAGAAAATCCGTTCTCTCGCCGGGCGGGATGATGTCGAGCGCATCACCCCCATTGTGGCGAAAAAGAGCATGAATGCTTATAGCGATATAGATTCTAAGGCCGTGCAGGCTTGGGCCGAAAGCACCGGATACACCGGCAAGGGCGTCAAGATCGCTGTGGTCGATTCCGGAATCGACTACACCCACACCGACTTTGGCGGACCCGGCACGAAAGAGGCTTACGAAAAGGCCAAGACTCTGACGGACCTGCCCGATGCCGACTCAGGGCTTATCGACCGGTCCAAAGTGGTTGGCGGTATCGACCTTGTGGGGGATGACTACAACGCTCTCGACGCGGGTTCGACCCCTAAGCCCGATAACAATCCACTCGACTGCCGTCCTGAAGGGTATGGAACCGGCGGGCACGGCACCCACGTAGCGGGTACCGCGGCGGGGTACGGGGTGAATGCCGACGGCAGTACCTTCCGCGGCGACTACTCCAAACTCACCGAAAACGATCTCAAGAACATGAAGATCGGTCCCGGTTCCGCCCCCGAGGCGCAGCTGCTGAGCATCCGCGTGTTCGGATGCCAGGGCAGCTCAAACGTGGTGATGCAGGGGCTCGACCGTGCCTTAGATCCCAATGAGGACGGCGACTTCTCGGATCGCGCCAATATCATCAACCTGTCCCTCGGCAGCGAATTTTCTCCGGCTGATGACCCTGACTCCGCTATGGTGGATGCCCTCGCGCAGCAAGGTATTCTCACCGTCACGGCGGCGGGTAACGCTAATGAGTTCAACGGCGTGGGTGATACCTACTCGGATTCGGGCAGCCCCGCCAACGCCGCATCCAGCATTTCGGTTGCGAACGCCAATGGCACTATGAGCGTGTCTGATCAGCTCAAAATTGTCAGCCCCGAAAACGGAATTCCCCTTGATTTTATTGACGGCATCTTTAGGGACTTTAAGTTTATTGATGGTGACTATTCGCTCAATTTCCCCCTCGATAAGGCACCTGCCGATAAACGCACCGGCTATGTCACCCTCGCGCCCGAACGCAACCATGACGGCTGTAAACCCTTCACCCCGGAAGAGGCTGAAAAGATCAAGGGTAAATGGGTGATGCTCGACTGGGAAGTAGACTACACCTACAAGGTCAACTGTTCCTCCGCCGAACGTTTCGATCATGTTGCCCAGGCGGGTGGCACGGGCGTGCTGCTCGTCCTCAAGGACTATCCTGCCCAACAAGGGTTTGGCGGTAACGCCACGATCCCCGGGTTCCGCATTAACACCGCCTTCGCCGCAGACATAAAACCCTACGTGGAGGCCGGAACTTTCAAGGTTGAAGCGAATGAGGCTTATAAGAAGGCAACGCATATTCCTACCAGGCTCGAATTCGGCCTCAATTCTATGAGTTCTCGCGGACAGCACGGCACCGAAGGATTCATCAAACCCGATGTTGCTGCGCCGGGAGTTGATATTTTTTCGGCGTCAGTCGGCCAGGGCACCGAAGGGGTTTACAACACCGGAACCTCAATGGCGGCACCGCATGTCTCCGGCATTGCCGCGCAGGTGATGCAGGCGCATCCAGACTATACCCCGGCTATGGTGAAGGCTGCGATCATGAACAGCGCAGACACCAATGTCACCAACAATTCAGGATATAAATATGCTGTTGATCGTGTGGGGTCTGGCTTCGTGAACGCCAAGAAGGCGGTTAACGCGAAGGTTCTGGTCTACAATGAGGAAACTCCCGAACGGGTTTCCCTATCATTCGGCGTTCTCGAATATCCTCTCGATGGCGAAGACCATACCGTAACCCGCAATATTGTCGTGCGGAATATGGATTCGGTGGCTCACACCTACGAGCTTTCGTACCAGAATGGTCCCGAAATCCCTGGTTCAGGTCCCGAAGTACCGCCCCTGGTGACCGTAGAACCGGGTGAGACCGTCAAAGTTCCTATCACCTTCTCGACTTACACCCCCTTCCTGGAAAAGACCATGGATCCCACCCTGGAGAAAGAGCAAACTGCCATGGCCTATACTGATGGGCAGTACCAGCCTATTATCTCGGGCAAACGTCAGTATATTGCGAGCGTCTCCGGCCGCATACTCCTTAAGGACGCGAACCAGGACGATTGGGAGGAGCTTATACGCCTGCCCGTTCATGCGGCGCCGAAGCCTATCTCTACGATGAAGGTTCAAGGCTCTGAGATTCAGTTTGAGAATGGTAAAGCCACCGAAACCACCGTCAAACTCGCCGGGCAGGATGTGAACCAGGGCGGCTACCGGTCCATGATGGGAGCCTTCGAGCTGGGGGCTGCAAGCCCGCGCATCCCCACCGAGAATTTGGATCTTCCCTCAAGCCAGAGCATGGATCTGCAGTATGTAGGTGCCGCTTCGGACGCTCCGGCGCTCAAGGCAGCCGGGCAGAATCCGAACGACGGTAAGATCTACTTCGGTATTTCAACCTGGGGTATTTGGGATTCCATGCACCCGGGACGTCAGCTTCAGGTGACGCTCGATACCAACCGTGACGGTAAGCCCGACTACAACCTTGAGGTGGGGCCCGAAAAGGGTCTGGATTACCCACTCGTGAAGGTGTGGAAGGCGAATGGGGATACCTGGGAAATAACCAATCGGTACCCGCTTAATGGCGCTTGGGGCGATACCGATACGAACATCATGGATACAAACGTGATGGTGCTGGGTGTGCCGCTCAAGGATCTGGGTTTGACAGCTGACTCGGCTTCGAGCATTGACTATGCGGTTTCAACGAACACGTGGAGCAATGCGAAGGCTGGCGGCGACTATGTTGATGCCACCGAGAAGATCTCTTTCAACCCGTTCGCACCGAAGGTATGGTTCGAGGGTGAGAGCGCGGGTGTTCCGGGGCTCTTTGCCGACCGTAACGGCGGCGAGGTGAAGGTGCACCGCGTTGAGGGCGAGAAGCCTTCGGCACTCTTCCTGCACCTGCACAACGGTACCGGCGATTTGAGCGGTCAGAACGGAGCTGCCGGTGAACGCGCCCAGGTGGTTCCGCTGAGCGAGCAGCAGCAGAGCAGTCTGCCGGGTCCGTCAGAGCCTACAGAGTCTCCGAAAGATAGTTCGCTGCCGGGCCCATCAGAACCCACGGAATCTCCGAAGGCAGATACGTCTTTGCCGAAATAGCGTGCAGAATACGCCAACTATGCGTTAGCACGCTGACCTGGCTGTATACCGATTCTGGTATATAGTCCACACGGTATATAACCGATCACGAATATGCTCTCGGTTCCTCCGGCAGTGAGGGAATCGAGAGCATATTCTTATATTCCGATACTGGTATAAAGCCTTGTCCGTGCCTATGTGTGAAGTTTTGGTGGGTATCCCGCACACCGGTTTCACCACGACAGGTTATCCCGAACGATGAAACAATACCCCCGCAGTAGAAAGCTCTAGGTTTATTAGAGGCTTTTCACTGCGAGGGTATTGTTATCGACTCTGAAAGTCTATGCTCTAGGCCTTACTAATCTTTCAAGATCTTCAAGGCGGGCAGCGGGTACTTATAATCCGTCTCTCCCGCATTGGCCTTCACCGCGCCAATAATGTGGCATACGAAAGCAGCAATCCCCCATATACCAACAACGATTGCCACAACCACCATGAGAATAACAGCGACAACCGCGAGTCCACTGCTTTTCCCAGCTACAGCAACTACTGCCAAAATAAGGGGAATGATCATACCCACAATCGTTGCAATCGAAATGGTAATCGAGACGTTGAAGGCACGCGCTGCGGCACGTTTAACAACCTCGTATCCGGGCTTATCCTTATAGATCGACCACATAATAAGCGTGGCGATCCAAGTAAGCAGAATGGATATATGCGCGAACGTTGCCTTGCCCTGCGCATCCGGCGCCTGTCCCGACACCGGCTGAGGCATACCCTGTGCGGGCTGTTGGCCATATTGATTGGGGTCAAAGTTCTGTTGGCTCATGATAGTGTACTTTCATTCGAGGTCTATCAGTGCGATGTGTGGGGTTCACCGAATATTAGGCGAACCTATCCAAGGCTAACAAAAATGCAAATAGTTCCGCCTGTTTTATACACCGCGACACTTTGTAGTATTTCTAGACTAAAAACAATAGCAAATTAGCTCTTTATAGCAAAAGATTCGATGAACTTTTTAGATTAGCTGCATTATCTTTCGTTCCCTCAGCAAAACGGCGCCCGCGTACACTAGAAGTATGCGTGAACTTCAGGAAAAAATAGTGGCTGAAATGGGTGTACGCCCCAATATGACCGAAGAGCAGGCGCGTGAGGAAGTACAACGGCGCGTACAATTCCTCTGCGACTACGCGAAAACTACTGGCACCCGCGGATTCGTGCTCGGTATTAGCGGCGGCATCGATTCCACACTGGCGGGCAGGCTCTGCCAACTCGCCAGCGAAAAACTCAACGCTGAAGGATACCAAGCTCAGTTCATGGCGGTGCGCCTGCCCTATAAAACCCAAGTCGACGAAGAAGACGCACAAAAAGCCCTCGAATTCATCGCCCCCGACCGTACCGTCACCTTCAATATTGCGGATGCGGTCGATGGCTTCGATGCCGCCTACACGGCTGCCGTGGGCACGCCCATCAGCGACTTCAACAAGGGAAATATTAAGGCGCGTGCCCGCATGATCGCCCAGTATGCGCTCGCTGGCGACCCGTCCCTGCTGGTCGTCGGAACCGACCACGCGGCGGAGTCCGTGACCGGTTTCTTCACGAAGTTCGGCGACGGAGGGGCGGATATACTGCCGCTCTCCGGACTGAACAAACGGCAGAATCAGCTGCTTCTGAGGGTTCTGGGTGCATCCGAACGGCTGTGGGCTAAGCCGCCGACAGCCGACCTGCTCGACGGTATCCCCGGGCGCACCGATGAGGACGAGCTCGGCATCACCTACCCGCAGATCGACGACTACTTGGAGGGTAAAGAAATTGACCCCGCTGTTGCCGAGAAGCTAGAGACTATCTACCTGCGCAGTCGGCATAAACGCACGGTTCCAGTGGGTATCGCCGATACGTGGTGGAAATAGCATAATCTTTGGGTGAGGCTCGTTGCCCGGCGGCTTATTCTGTGCTTACGCTTTTTCACACTGCCGGATGCGCGTGCGCCCGCTCGCCCAAAACAGAGCCACCCCGAGCGCGCACGACCCTATCTGCGTGACGGGGAAAGCCCAGGTGAGACCAGTAAATCCGAAAAGTGTATCGCCCGCGAAGACCGTGACGAAAAAGAAAACGCCCACGCTCGCGGTCAAAACTACCGCCGCCACGCCTTTACCGCAGGCTTGGAACCAGGCGACGAGCAACATCACTAACGCATAGAAAACGGTTGAGAAAAGCAGGGCGGTGAGTACCTGGTCCCCCGTCGTGATGATGCTGGGTCCGCCCGCAAGATACAGCGCCCAGTCGCGGAACGCCCAGACCGGAATCGAGAATATCGCCGAGGTTCCGACCGAGAGCAGCACCGCGACCTTGAGTGCGGCACGCAGACGCTCCCGATTCCCTGCACCGTAGGTATATGCAAAAAGTGGAATACTGCCCATGCAGATACCTGTACATAGGGTTTGCGGAACCATGATCAGGCGGATCGAGACGCCGAAGGAGGCGACCGCCGCATCGCCGTATTTAACCGCCAGGTTATTGAGCACCAGAGCAGAGACAACGAGGAAAAGACTCGATACCATTTGTGAGGAACCCACCGAGAGCACGGGTTTAAGCACGTCGGCAGAGAGCGTGAAGTCCTTGAGCGACCACGAAAAATTCTTGCTCTTCGCGGTCAGAAACAGCATGTAGTAGATAATGCAGGCGACGTTTGTCCCCATGAGAGCCCAGCCAGAGCCCGCCGCGCCCATGCGTAAAACGCCGATGAGCAGCACATCCAGCACGAGGTTGGCGAGTACTCCCCACAGCAGGCCGTACATGGATTGTTTGGCATAGCCTTCGGCACGCACCAGCTGTTCCAGGGTGAACATACACATCCAGGGCGGGGCGCCAAGGAACAGCACGGTCACGAACCAGCGAGTCGGTTCATAGGTGGCACCACCGGCACCCATCAGCCGAGTGAGCGGATCGACGAAGAAAATCCCCGCTACCGCTAGCCCTACACCGAAGATTAGAGAAGCATAGACGGCAAAAGAGGTGACTGCGGGAATGCGGGCGGTGTTGCCTTCACCCAGCAATCGTGCCGTAAGGGTGGATGCGCCCACCCCGAAAAGCCCCGCCAGCGCGGTAATGACGCCTACCACCGGGAACCCGAAGATAAGCGCGGCGAGGTCTTCAACCGTGCCAAAGTGCCCCACGAAATAGGAATTCACCACGTTGTAGATGGCGGTGATCGCCAGCCCGGTTGCCATGGGGATACCTAGGGCAAGCAGGGCGCGCATCACCGGGGCATCTTTGAGGAAATAGATATTTCGGGAGTCTTCACTCAGGTTGTTTTGATGAAGAACTTCGCGGGAAAGCTCGTCTGCACTTGCCGTCGATGCGGTATCCCCGGCAACTTGTGTTTCTGGTACACCGAGATGCTTGGCTTGGGGCACGGTGTACCTCCTTATAGGGTAATGGTCGGTGAACATAGCGACGGCGTGCGAACGCATGGAGTATAGGCATATAAGCCTGACAAGGGTATATATCCAGTCTGGAATAATCCCGCGGCATATGTATGTGCCATGCAATAACCTCACATGGCACCGATACCGCAAGTTTTTCCTTATATGCCGGTAAACGCATATAACCGGTTGGCTCTCCCTGAGTGCGGGGCTGCCGCCTCGCTTATCATACACGGCTGTGCCTGTATGGGGCATATGCAGGTCGTTCCATGACGGAATAACTTCTGATACTGCGCTGCACGGCAGAACCTTATATGCGGTTTTGAGCATATTATTTCAAGCTGCTTTGCCCGATATACCAAAAGCGTTATACAGCGGTGAAACTCTGTTTCCAGGGGTCACTGCAATATAATGCTTCGGGCATACACTCAGGTCAGAGCGTTTTCACGGGTGCGAATAACAGAAAGTGCAGACCCGCTACTCAGACTCAACCTTAATCTCGGTCACGCCGTGCTCGGGGGTGCCCGATGCGGGCGCATCCTTCACCTTAGTACCGCCGGTTGCGAAGAAGAGGATCACGCCCAGCACGCACGCCGAGATCTGGGTGAAGGGGAACGCCCAGGTGAGGCCGTCGAAGCCGAACCACATATTGCCGAAGATGACTGCGGGGAAGAAAAGCAGGGCAATGCCCAGGGTCATGAGCGTGGCGGGCAGGCCTTTACCGGCGGCCTGGAACCACGAGACGAACACGATGCTCACGGCGTTGAACACGGCGGCAAGCATGAGCGCGACCAGTACTTTCTCGCCGGTGGCGACCAGCGAGGAGTCGCCCACGAGCTCAAGAAGCTGGCGACGGAATATCAAGACGGGAATGGTGAAGATAATGGAGGTTGCCACCGATACCATTGCGGCGGTTTTCAGGGCCGAACGCACGCGGTCTCGATTGCGAGCACCGTAGGCATAGGCGAAGAGCGGAATACCTCCCATGCAAATACCCATACACAGCATTTCAGGTACCATGTTCAGGCGCATCGCCAGCCCAAAGGCGGCCACAGAATCGTCACCGTATCCTGCCGCAATATTGTTGAGCACCAGCGCGGAAACGGTCAGGTTTGCACTCTGAATCAGTTCGGCGGCACCCACGGCGAACACGGGTTTAATAATGTCGCCGGCGATCACAAAATCGCCGGGTTTCCAGGAGAAGTTGGGGCTCTTGCGAATAAGGAACTGCAGGTAGTACACCATGGATGCGGCGTTTGCGGCGAGCATCGCCCAACCGGCACCGGCGATACCCCAGCCGAGAACCGCAATCAGCAGAACATCGAAAATTGAGTTGATGACGACGCCCCAGATAATGCCGTACATGGATTGTTTGGCGTAACCTTCGGAACGCACCAGCTGTTCCAGGGTAAACATGCCGACCGAAAACGGCGCACCCAAAAAGAGCAGGTGCACGAAGGTTTTGGTCGGTTCAAAGGATGCTCCGGAGGCGCCCATCAGGCCGGTAATCGGGTCTGCGAACAGGAACCCGGCAATGGCGACCACCATGCCACAGGCGAGCGCAGAGTACAAGGCGAATGAGGTCACATTGCGAATACGTGTCTCATTTCCTTCGCCCAGCAGACGCGACGCCAGGGTTGATGAGCCCAAACCGAACACACCCGCGATCGCCATGATGATACCGAAAACAGGTACGCCATATCCGGTGGCGGCGAGCTCTTCGACGGTGCCGTAGTGCCCCACAAAGTAGGAGTTAATGACGTTGTAAATGCTGGTGATCGCCAGCCCTGCTGCCATGGGGATACCCAGGGAAAGAAGCGCCTTGAAAACGGGGGCATCTTTGAGCAGGTATATGTTTTTGGGATCGTCCATATTGGGCATCCCGGGGCCTGTATCAGGTGTGGGCACAGCCGGGATGGCACCAGTGGTGGAGGGTACGGTGCCTGTCACCGCCGGAACTGCACCGGTGACGGGCGGGTTCGCCTCGGACGGCGCTACTGTGCCAAGTTTTGCTGCAGTGTTGGGTTTGTCTGCCGCGCCGGTATTTTCGGGCAGGGCGTGTTTAGGTTTATGTGTCATAAAGATGCGTTTCTTGGTCTGTGGAGTGCGCCCGTCTCTGGGGCGGCATGGCTCAGGTAATATCGGTCGGCGCTACATGCCGGATGCGGGCAGGGGACTCTATTGTACCCGTTTCCTGTTGAGAAGTAAGCCCTTCCTCCCACTGCTTTTCCTCCCGACCCTCTCCCCTGCTTCCCTCTCTAATCTCCCACGCAAAAAGGCTCTTGATGTGAATAAAGAGAGTTTTTCAACGCTTTATTCACATCAAGAGCCTTTTTATACGCTAACGCTTTTAAAGGGGAAAATTTTTGCCTAAAGCATGCGGTAAAGTTATTAGTGCCCTCTTCCCGGAATGAGTCACCGGCACATTTCGTAGATAGTTCATTCCGTGATGACTCTCGGGGCGGATGAGCTGGAGCACCGCAGATTCCGAGTGCGCGAGGCACCAAATCTGCGTGCGGAAGG
>NZ_KV797630.1:25326-79459 GCF_001809415.1 Rothia sp. HMSC058E10
CTCAAGCGATCCTTATCAGCTACATTCTGACTGATGGATCGGCTCAAGCCGTTTCTGACGTCGTAGAAGCTATCTCAGTATTCCTTAGGCGTCTGAGGTAGTTTGCTACTCATAGAGAGGGGTTGGTAGTTGACGCTACCGACCCCTCTTGCCTATAAATAGGCAATCATTTCGTAGATATGCACCTAGCTTAGCACACCGCCTCAGTACCATCGGGCTTCTTAATGTTCCTTATACCCAGCGGTTCTTGGGTTCTTAGGCAAGGAACTCGGGCAGTTTTTGTTCAAGCTCGGCGCAGGCACGCTCAACAGCGACGTCTGGGCCAATATTTGGATCCATGGTGCCTTCGGCACGCACAATATCGGTCGAATCGAACCCGAGCATCCCAAATGCGGTCTGCAGGAAGGGGTACGACTGCTCCAACGGTGCCAGCGGACCGGTGCTGTACACGGAGCCGCTTGACTGCACGAGCAGAGCCTTATGCCCGCCCATGAGACCCTGCGGACCATTCTCGCTAAACTGGAAAGTCTGCCCGCCCATAATAATGTTATCCACGTAGTCTTTCAGGCGCGAAGTCACCGTGAAATTGTGCATGGGCATAGCGATAATCAGCCGATCAGCCGCTTTAAACTGTTCAATGAGTTCAGCACGGCGCGCAAGAATCTGCTGTTCCCGCTTACTCAGGGACGATTTGTCATCATATACCGACCCGTAAAGCGGCAGGGTTTCGGCAGTAAGTTCGGGAATATCCTCATTGTAGAGGTTCAGCACGGTTGCATCCGGCAGTTTCTTGGTCAGGCAATCAACGAGGCGGTTGGTGCAATACGCAGTTTTATTCTGGGGATCCGGGTGGGCGTTAATAATAAGGGTCTGCATGGGGTCTCCTGGTGATTGAATAAGATATTGCAGAATTTACAAAATCCGGAATGGATATTTCTATCGTAGATTGGGTGTAACGCTGGTATCAACGCTGAGTACAGGCAAAGTTATGGAATAACGCTTTATGACGCAATATTTCTTCTAGGAATATCCCTAGTGCGCGTGAAAAGAATTTAAAAATAGAAGAATCACATTTTTATGCATTCTCCAGAATCACACGAACTTTCCTTGTAAAGCATGCGGTAAAGTTATTAGTGCCCTCTTCCCGGAATGAGTCACCGGCACAGTTTGCAAATATACATTCCGTGATGACTCTCGGGGTAGAGAGGGGGTGAGTAGGAATGCTGTTCTACGAGATAGTAGAAACGGCTCAAGCGATCCTCATCAACTACATTCTGATTGATGGATCGGCTCAAGCCGTTTCACATATTGTAGGCTTTATCTCAGCTTGGATTAAGAGCCTGAGGTAATACCCTACTCACAGAGAGGGGCTGGTAGTTGGCGCTACCGGCTCCTCTTGCCTATAACAGGCATCCAGTTTGCAAATATGGTTCCAGCTTAGCACACCGCCCCTTACCCTCGAAGGCTGTTCTTCTGTAAGGAACCCGCGTAAATTCTCACTGATAAAGCGTCATATACCTGTATATACCGGTAAACCCTTGACTTCAGAGAGGCCAACCACACAGAATCGCATGTACCTTTCGGGTAATGTTGAGACGAGGAGCAAGAAATGTATAGGCGCATAGTGGCAAATAAAATACGCGCTACTTTCCGAGAAATTAACGCCGGAAACTACCAAGCGATGATTGATTCGTTGGCGGATTCTTTTCAATACCGATTTCATGGCAGCCACGCTCTTGGCGGCACCCGCACGAGTAAAAAGACCATGATCCTGTGGTGGGAACGTGTGAATCGTCTGTTGCCGGGCGCCCATTTTGACGTTCAGGATATTCTGGTCTCGGGTTACCCGTGGCGCACGCGTGTAGCAGTGCTGGCGCGGGTGAGTGGCGATCTACCCGGTGGGGAGCGTTACCAGAATACGGTGTTTCAGTTTTTCACGCTCGTCTGGGGTAAGGTTACGTCGATAGAGACCTGCGAGGATGTGCAGATCTTGGAACGTGCCCTGAGCATCGTAGCGGATAACGGGCAGGAGGAGGCTCTGGCGGAACCGCTGGAGGATTAGAGCACGCAGGTTCGCTACACCTTTTCCTTCAGCTCTTTTTCGCATCCTCCAGCACTCGCATCAGTTCGGCGAGGCCCGCATCCAGCTGACGGCGTGTCTCAGCGGGCAGCTTTTCCAGAATACGCCGCTCATTTTCCACGTGTTCGAAGACGACTTTTTCCACCAGTTCGCGCCCGGCGCCCGTTAGCTTCACGAGCATACTGCGGGCATCGTCCGGATTAGGGATGCGCTCAACCCACCCCCGCTTCTGCACCTTCTGCAAGCGGGTTGTCATAGTGCCCGAAGTAACCATGAGCGAGGCAAAAAGCTCGGTCGGGGTCAGAATATAGGGCGCACCCGCGCGGCGTAACGTCGCCAACACATCAAAGGCGCCATTACTAAGATCATAGGCAGCAAAAACCTCGTCAAGACGCGGCGCGAGCAGAATGGAGCATCGCCTAAGACGGCCAATCAGGGCCATATTTTCAGAAGCCAATTCAGGGAGTTCACGTTTCCACTGATCAATAATGACGTCCACGGCATCGGGGTGGGTACTGCGGGAACGGGCGCTCGACATATTCCTCCTAAAATCGACTCACGACTATTTTATCTTGCTTTCAAGACAAAAAGCGATTAGGATTTATCTTGAACTCAAGGCATCTATCCGACTGCGAAGAACTATGAAAAACCGTCTTCCTCTGCTGATCATCACGGCGTTCGTCCCCATGGTTTGGGGATCAACCTACCTCATCACCTCCGAATTTCTGCCGCCCAACCGTCCCTTCACCGCCGCACTGATCCGCGTGCTGCCAGCAGGGTTGCTGCTACTGCTCATCACCCGAGAGTTCCCGCGCAAGAACGAGTTGGGCCGAATTATTCTTCTCGGCACCCTCAATATCGGTCTATTCCAGGCGATGCTATTCGTCTCTGCATACCGCCTGCCCGGCGGACTGGCGGCGATTCTCAGCTCAACACAAACTATTTTCGTCCTCGTCCTCACCCGAACGGTTGCCAAGAAAGCGACTCCCGCATCGGCGTGGCTTGCCGCACTTATGGGAATTATCGGCATTATTCTGTTGGTCGCATCCCCCAGCACCACCTTCGATGTGATCGGCATTCTTGCGGCGCTCACCGGGGCTGTCGCCATGGCGTGCGGTATTTTCTTCACCGCCTCAGGAACATCGTCTCTCTCGACTCTCGCCATGACGGGATGGCAGCTGCTCGTGGGCGGAATATTCCTGCTGCCCATCGCCCTACTGACCGAGGAACCGCTGCCACCGCTCACCCCCGCGAACATCGGCGGATACGCCTTCCTCTGCCTAGTGGGCACAGCGCTCGCCTACTGCGTGTATTTTCATGGACTCTCGAAGCTGCCGCCCGCGGTCATTGCGTCCCTGGGACCGCTCAGCCCGGTCACCGCATTCATCCTTGGCTGGATTTTCTTGGGACAAAACATGACACCGCTGTCGATGCTCGGCTTCGTGCTGGTACTGGCCTCAATAGTGGGGGTGCAGCGCGCCATGATGGGCGCTCGAAAAGCGACTCTTTCCCACACAAAATAGTTTTCTTGCCGCCCCACACACGACATAGAAAAAGCTCTTGATGCGCATAAAGCACCAAGAGCCTAAGGTAATTGTTCTACCCGTAGAGAGGGGTCGGCAGTTGGAGCTACCGATTCCTCTTGCCTTTACTCATAAAGATGGAATCAGCTTAGCATACCGCCCCAGCGCGCCGATTAGCTGTCAGTCGGCTTAGAGGGCTCAGCGTTATTCCCGGCTGTTGTCTCTTTGGTTCCAGTCGCTTGTGAGTTCCCCTGTTCCCGGGCTTTTTCACGCTCCGCTGCCTCACGCTTGGCCTTCGCCTGCTCGTAGAGCTTCGCCGAGGATTTGTTGATACCTGTACCCTGCCCTAGGGAAGGATCGTTCGGACGTTCCGCTAAGATCAGGGTTGCACACACTACGAGGGTGACCACAAAAACCGCGCCCGCCACACCTAAGGCCAACACGAGGTTAGGGTGGTTGCGGGTGCCGCCGGTTGCAAAAATAAATACGGCGAAGAAAGCCGCTACAGCCAGAGCAGCGGCAACCAGCAGGGGACCTTTCACCTGCGCTTTAAATCCGCGGGGGCGTTCTTCAGCCACTCGTTCCTCCTCTTGTGTGTGTCTAACCAGTGTACGCGCCGTTGCAATACACCTCTAAAACCTGAGCGATTGTGAACTAGGGTTTTGTTCGGTCAGCGCCCGCTTTCTCGCTCGGTCCCAGAGAACCCACCAGCAGAAAAACGCCGATAATCAGCGCCCCGCCGCCGGGAACTCCCAGGGTCGCTTTCGCCCCGATCTCCCCTACAAACGGCAGAATTAAAGCAACTGCAAGAAGCACGCCCCCTTCCAGAACCCAGTCACGCCACACAGCCACCGCACTACGGTAGCGCATACCCAAAAGAAGCTTAATCAGCCCCGGCAGACCCGAACCGGCGCATACCACCAGAATAATAAGAGCAAGGGTATCCGGTATTATCACGAGCAAAGCCCCGGATGCCGCCTGCACGAGCGCCGTCGAGCTGAGCGATGCGCTTGTCGCGGGTCCGTAGTGCATCCTGCGGGCCGTGAGCGCATGTGAGGTGCCGAGTGCGAGCATCCAGAGGCCCAAAAGTATTTTGGTGAAGACATTATCAGGGGTCTGCACAAAAACGGTGATAATCCCAAAGATAAGGTATATCAGCGCGTGCAGCATTAACGATGCGCGCCCTTGCGCGGTACCAACAGCGCGCGGAACTTTTCCGCTCGGGGGCGGGGTCGATGCCGAGGGTTTCGTGCTCACGTGTACCAGAATACCGTGCAGCACCCTAAAATTCCGCATAAACCCCCGGGAGCATCCTTAATATTCCATATACGGAATATAGAATACACCCGGGGTTTAGCACTTCTGGAGCCGTTCGGGGCTACTCCAGCTCAACCGGGCCGAGCACGCGAGCCTCCTCAATATCCAGGATTTCCTGAATCGCGTGGAGCACATTCGTGTCGATTGTGCGCTCATTACGCAGGCGCTTGAGCACGCTGCGTTGCTTCTCCAAATGCCGCAGACGCAGCTCTTTCTCAAGGTCGCTCGCTTCAATAATGCGGCGGGCTTCTTCCGGCGCGTTCGCACCGTGTTTACGAACGGCGTGCAGGTTGCGGTACATACTCGCGTTGTACATCTGTTCATCGGCAATGCGGTCGATAATCCACTGTGGTGCACCAATTTCCTGGCCAATCTCAGCCACAGAGTCGAAGGACTCGGCAATTATCGTGCGCACTGCTTCATTGATCTCATCTTCTTCGGTGGTATCAACCGGAATTTTCGCCCACCTAATAACGAGCGGCAGGAGCATCCCCTGAACCACCATCGACAGCAGAACCACGCCCGCAACAATAAAGATAATAAAGTCACGCGCGGGAACATCAGTCGGCACGGAGAGAGCCACCGCGAGGGAAACACCGCCGCGCAGTCCCGCAAAGGTACTCACTACACGGCCACGGAAAGTTGTGCGCAGCTGCTTCTGCTTTTCTGAACGGTCAAGGGCACGAATAATACCAATCGTGACGTGCAGGAAAATAAAACGCGCCGCAATGGAAACAAGCCATGCCACCACAATCACGGCGAACGTCAAAGCCCACGCATAGTTGTATTCACGAAGAACATCATCCACAGGCGCAGTGGCGCTGGGCAGCTGAACACCCACGAGCACGAAGAGCGCACCGTTCATGACATAGGAGACAAACGACCAGATGGGCAGACCGTAGAAACGGTTTTGGGGTTTGATGGTATCCGGTCCGCGATAGGTCAGGTAGAAAGCGGCGACCACCACAGCCACCACTCCGGAACCTTTCATGCCCTCAAAAGGCTCGATCTCTTCAGACAGGAAGAAAGCAATAAACGGCACGGTAAACATGAACACACTGAAGTTCATGGGGTTGCCGATGTGCGCACGCAGCTTATTCACACCCCATCCGACGGCCAGGCCAACGAGAGTTCCAATCAGGAACGAGAAGAAGAACATTCCGGATGCGGTCCCCAGGGCAAGTTCATGACCACCCGCAACCTGCAGGGCGAGTGCGAAAAGAACTAGGGTGGTGCCGTCGTTAATGAGCGCTTCCGCTTTAAGGGTGGTGATGGAAGATTTGGGGAGTTTGCCGTTGAGCGTTGCCACAGCCACGGCATCGGTGGGGGCGAGCGCCACGCCGATAATCAGCGCCACATGCCACAGGTAGACGCCCATAAATGTGTGAAGCACCCAGGCGATAACGAACGCCGTGAAAATTACGAGCACCGTGCCCGAGAGCAGAATGCCGCGCAGACGGGCGCGTACCTCACGCCAAGAGGTATTTCGGGTCTCCCAGAACAGCATCACGGGCAGGAAGATTTCGAGAATCACGTGCGGGGGCAGCCCGGCCTCGCGCACTTCGTGCATGGCGTGAACGGGGATGAGCGCCAGCACAAGCCCCATGAAAATGAGCATAATAGCGGGGGTTATTCGTATTTTATGGGCAAGAATATTACCCAGAAGAATTGCCAGCGATAGGGCAATGATGACTTCAAGCACGGTGATGTTCCTTGATGTGTGTTGGAGATTGAAGAGGAATAAACAGCGCCAGAATAACACCTGTGAAGGTGCGCATATTCCAACATATCACGGGTAAAAATACGGGGCTTTAATACTGAGCTGTACTCTCTTCGCGGTACTGTGGTTCTAAATGCAAAAGACGCGCGAATGTAAGATACCCCGTGCAGGGGTGCACACCGAGTGGTCTAGTATTATCCGTTCTATAGGAGTCGGCTTATGAGGTTGTATAACGCCGCGAACCTCACGAAATATGACGATTCGTGTCATGCAGACACAAAGATGCGCGCGCATCCGCAGAAATTCCGTCGCAAAGTGAGCGTACATGCATCGAACGTGAGAAAATGGGGGCATGACTGAACAGACTAATTCCCCAGTAACCGGCTCCCCGCTCGTGAAGCGCGGGCTTGCCGACATGCTCAAGGGCGGCGTCATTATGGACGTCGTCACCCCCGAACAGGCCAAGATCGCCGAAGATGCTGGCGCCGTCGCCGTCATGGCGCTTGAGCGCGTACCCGCCGATATTCGTGCGCAGGGCGGCGTGGCCCGTATGTCCGACCCCGACATGATTGAGGGCATCATTAACGCCGTCTCGATTCCCGTGATGGCGAAGGCGCGCATCGGGCATTTTGTTGAGGCTCAGATTCTTGAAAGCCTCAAGGTGGATTACATTGATGAGTCAGAGGTGCTCTCCCCCGCCGATTACGTGAACCACATTGACAAGCACCAGTTCACGGTGCCGTTCGTATGCGGCGCCACCAACCTGGGCGAGGCGCTGCGCCGTATCGCCGAGGGTGCCGCTATGATCCGCTCGAAGGGTGAGGCCGGCACCGGTGACGTCTCGGAGGCAACCAAGCATATCCGCACCATTAAGCGCCAGATCGCCGAGCTGCAGGGCCTGTACAGCACCATGCCCGACGAGCTGTACGTGAAGGCGAAAGAACTTGCCGCCCCCTACGACCTGGTGCTCGAAGTTGCGAAGACCGGTAAGCTGCCCGTGGTCATGTTTACCGCCGGTGGCGTGGCAACCCCCGCCGACGCCGCCATGATGATGCAGCTGGGCGCGGACGGCGTATTCGTCGGCTCCGGCATCTTCAAATCCGGCAACCCCGAGGCACGTGCCAAGGCCATCGTGAAGGCAACCGCGTTCTACAACGACCCCGAAAAACTGGCGGATGCATCGCGCGGTTTGGGCGAGGCCATGGTCGGCATCAACGTTGCCGATCTGCCCGCGCCGCATCGTCTGGCGGAGCGCGGCTGGTAAGTACAGGCCGCCACGTGGCGGATGCGCGCTCGCCGATCGATTATATTCGGTTCAGGTGAGGGCGCCCGGCCAAGGCATGCAGGGGGTGAAGCTCGGTGCGGGCTTCGCCCCCGACTCTGTTCAGATGCGTTATCCGCTCGGGTGAGTTTGGTGCTCTCAAACGCAGCCCGCAACTCAACGTTCTACACTGTGCGCAACCTCGTGTTGCAGAAAGATAGGCTCATGAGCGAGACTGAGGTTCTTCCCCCGGCTGCCCTGCCCGGTGCGGGCAAAACTGTGGGTGTTTTGGCGCTGCAGGGCGGTGTCGCCGAACACGCACGCATGCTCGAATCCCTGGGTGCGCAGGTGGTGCTCGTCAAAAGTGCCGAACAGCTGGCGAACCTGGATGCGCTGGTTCTGCCCGGTGGCGAATCTTCCACAATTGACAGGCTGACCCGTATTTTTGGGCTGCGTCAGCCGTTGATTGAGGCGATTTCGGGGGGCTTGCCGACCCTGGGAACCTGTGCCGGGCTGATTATGCTCTCGACTGTGATTGACGATCCGGCTCCGGGGCAGCAGTCGCTCGGTGTTTTGGATGTTTCGGTTGGGCGTAACGCCTTCGGCTCGCAGGTTGATTCGGCGCAGGTTCATCTGCCGTGGCTTACGCCCTCGGGCGAGGAAGTCGTGATCGATACGGCGTTTATTCGCGCGCCAATTGTGACCCGCGCCGGTGAAGGCGTGCAGGTGGTGGCGCATCATGAGGGCAAGATTGTAGGTGTGCGCGCCGGGAACATTATCGGCATTTCTTTCCACCCGGAAGTCACGGGCGATACCACCGTGCACGAGGAGCTGCTCTCGCTGATTCGGTAGGCTCCCTCCTGCCTCTCCCCTGGTATAAAAAAAGAGCCTTTATGTGAATAAAGAGTATTTTTCACCGCTTTATTTACATAAAGGCTCTTTTTTACGGGGAGGGGGAACAATAGTTATCGGAACCTATCGGGGGGTTATCGGGATTTTTAAGATAAGTCCCGATAGGTTGAGATAAGCGGCAAAACTCAGAATGTAGCTGATGAGGATCGACTCAAGCCGTTTCTACTATCTCGTAGAACAGCATTCCTACTGCGCTTGCGCGCCTTCCGCACGCAGATTTGGTGCCTCGCGCGCTCGGAATCTGCGGTGCTCCAGCCGTCTCCACCCTAAGAGTCATCACGGGGGTATATTTCATAGGATGTTCCGTGTGCTCTTACCCCGGTGAAAAGGGTTAATTCAACTTTACCGAATGTTTTACAGGTAAAACGCTCTCATTCCTAGGGTTCGCGCCGCATTAGAGTTCGATCACGGTATCGTCCTGCCGGGCAGGCGCATCCTCATCGTGGGTACTCACCAGCACGATTGCGGTATGGGCCGCTCGCTCAATCAGTTCCCAGACACGGGCACGGGTAGGCGCATCCAATCCGGCGGTCGGTTCATCGAGAACCATGGCGGTCGCGGGGCTCAGGGCTTTCTGCTCATTCAAGGTTTCGGCCGCCGCCAAAATACGCGCCAAGGCGATGCGCCTGCCCTCTCCCCCGGATACACTGCCGCTCTCACCCGCGACGGTGTCATGACATCGAGCACCATCGGAGGTAAATTCGCTTAGCCCCACCGCCTGCAGGTACCGGTCGCATATATGCACCGGAATGTCGCGCCCAAACGCCACATTCTCATGCGCGGTACCAACCAGCAGCCCAGCTTCCTGCGGCAGGTAGACGAACCGAAGAGTGCCTTGCGGCGCGCTCATCGACAGGCGAGCGGGGGTAGTTGTCGCACGTACCCCAAGAAGCCGTTCTAAAAGCAAACTTTTTCCCGCGCCGGATGCGCCACGCACCCAACATGGGCGACCCGGCTTCACCGTACACACACCATAGGATGTTTCACTCAGGTTGCGTGCATCCAGGCGGAGGGAAAGTTCACCTGTGGTTATGACATAGTCGACGAGATACCCCGAATTCTCAGTAGCAGGAGTGGCTATTTTATGGTGCGCCTGCCGGTAACGCTCCGCCGAAACCGCGATGGTCGATACGCCAAAGCCGACGGCTTGGAGCGGGCCAATTGCCGCCGCGCACACTCCGATGAGTGCCACCGCAGTACCCGTAATCTGCGCCGGAGAACCGTCACCAAATAATACGGTTTTGAGCACTATCGCGAGCAGACATAGAGCCAGCATCGCGCCCTGCCAGGTGTGTAACAACATGGTGTAACGGTAACTTTTGAGAGCTTTTGCTTCTACAGGCAGGCGGCCTTGGGCGTATCGGTCACGCAGAAAGGGAGCTGCCCCAAGGATTCTGCTTTCACGCCACAGGCGGAGCGTGTTTTCCAGGGTGCCGAAACTGCGTATTGAGCCGTCAAAGAATTCGCCTTGAAACTTCTGATGACGCGCAATCAGCGGCATGCTTCCAGCCAGATATAGGGCTACAAACCCGCAAAATATGCCTAGCTCCGGCACGCCACCCATCACCAGAATTGAGACAGCACCGGCGATACAACCAACTCCGGCGGGCAGAATTGAGAGGTACAAGGTGGCGAGGGTTTCGCGAATGGATGCGGCCTGCGCATCGACGGCATACGCAATTTCGGAGGCGCCTAGCATAGCGCGTGCGCGCGGGTCGGCGCCGATGCTGGTGGCGAGTGCATCCGCCATATGGCGCGATTGCATTTTCTGCTCGATGAACCCGTAGGCAGGGTAGAAAAGATACCGAAAGCTCTGCCCGATTAGCCACAAAATACTGTAAAGAACCACGAGGACGGCAAGGTTTTGACGCCAGGCTTCTAGGTTTTCAAGGGTGCGCTGAACACCATAACCCAGCAGAATGGGGCAGGCGATCAGAGCGAGCGCAGAGATAATGACGGCGGCCAGTACGCTAAGGTTTTTCGGGAATGATACTCGCCGGGCTAAAGTCATAACGCGAGCACAAAATATAAAATATGGTTTGAGGTATTTCACCGAGTTCTCTTTCTCTCCCGCTGCTCGATGCGGCGGGAGAATGTATTGTCGGTATGTGTGCACCTAGGCACGGTATAACGGTATATATCGTACACTTTCCTGCATATTCGTAGGGTTAAAACGTACGATATGCAGGAAAATGTACGACTTATGGGCGATAGAGGCGGGACAGAAAGGACACGGCGTCTACAGCCGGTAGAAGCCTTCCACCGCGCGGGTCAGGTATGCCATATCGTGAACGTGGCACATTTCGCGCATCGAATGCATCGACAGTAGGCCGATCCCCACGTCGATGGTGCGCATCCCCAGCCGGGTGGCGGTGATAGGTCCGATCGTGGAACCGCAGGGCATATTGTTATTCGACACGAACTCTTGATAGGGAACGCCCGCCGCCTTACACGCTGCCGCGAAAATACCGGCACCCACCGCATCGGTTGCATACCGCTGATTCGCGTTGATCTTCAGCAGCGGGCCAGCACCGGGAAGCGGGCGCACCGTCGGGTCATGATGCCCCTGGTAGTTCGGGTTCACCAGATGCCCGGCATCCGCCGAAAGGCACACCGAATCGGCGAGTGAGCGGCGGTATTCGTCCTGGCTTTCCCCGCGAGCCTGCGAGAGCCGCACCAGCACATCCTCCAGGAACGGACCGGCGGCGCCGCTGCGGGTTTCAGAACCGATCTCTTCGTGGTCGAATCCCGCAAGCATCACGGTGTGCGCCGAGTCTTCGTCAGCATTCTCGGCCACATAGCGTTCTAAGGCGCACAATCCGGCATGAACCGACGAGAGATTATCCAACCTGCCCGAGGCGAAAAACTCTCCGTCTCGCCCGAAACGGCGGGGTTCCTGCGCATCCGCAAAGAGCACATCGTAACCGACGATCTGTTCCGGATCGACCGGACCGCCCTCGTCGATGGTCTGCTGCGCCAAATAGGCGAGCACATCGTTCTCGGTATCATCCACGCCCCAAATGGGGTACATATTGAACTGTTTATCGAGGGTCAGCTCATTACGTTTATGGTCCAGATGAGGGGCCAGCTGCGGCACACGCGCCAACGGCCCAGTCACCACATAGCGATCCTGAAGGGTGCCGTCTTCCCGAAGTACCGTCAGGCGCCCGGCAGCGCGCAGCTCACGATCCAAAAAGGAATTAAGCAGTGCGCCACCGTAATTTTCGACGCCCATCTGATGCCATCCTGCCGCCGTCACCGACGAACTCGGCTTGAGCTTAAGCGACGGCGAATCCGTATGCGCACCCAGCACCCGGTAACCGCTCGCCTTCTGTGCCCGCCGACCGCCAGCCCAAGCAATGATCGCGCCGTCACGCATCACGAAATGCCTGCCGACGGCAGCCTCATTCTGCCACGGCTCGGTTTCGTTCAGCTCGGTAAACCCCGCCGCCTGCAGGCGCCGCGCCACGGTTCGCGCCGCCAGATATGAGACGGGCGAATCGCAGACGAACTGGGCGAGGTCTTCGATATTTTTGACGGCATCAACGGTCATACTATGCGCCTACTTCTTGGGTTTGGGAATGACGGGGAACGCTGAGGTCCACGGTGAAGCGTCGGTTGATCCCTGCTTATGCGATTGTGCGGCTTCCGGCGAGATTTTCGGAATCGGAGCGGTAGCCCAGGGAACCTCTGAGGTGTTCTGGGATGCCTCCTGCTGAGCCCGCGAGGTTTGCGAGGCTACAGCCGAGCCGTCCGCAGCCGCATTCTTCGCGACAGATGTGCCCTGCCCGCTTTCCTTCTGCCGGGCAGCTTCTTTCTGCTGAGCAAGGGCCTGAGCCTTGGCACGCTCATAGGCTGACAAGGCATTTTGCACGGGAATGCTCATTGTGGAGGTATCCGGCGCGTAGTTCTTCGAGGAAGGGTTCTTCGTATCGTCTGCCTGCGCAGTGGATGCGCTAGCGGCTTCCTTCTGCGGCGCGGCTGCATTCGATACAGACCCCTGTGCCCCGGAGGCACGCACCGAAGAATCGGCCCGATTCGAGCCCTGCTGAGCCTTTTGCACGGAGGCGCGTGCCGCTTTCTGCGCCGCATCCAGATCTATGCCTGACGGAGCCTTTTCCGCTGCTGCGGGGGCAACCACGGCAGGCTTGAGTTCATCGGCGATAGTCCTCGCCTGTGCAGACTGCGCGGGTTTATCGGCAGCAGGCGCTTCTTTCCCGGTCGCGCGGGCGGCGGTATTCGCGGCCGTCGGACGCTCAGCCTGGGCTGATTCGTTAGTGTGTACCGGCTTTTGGGGCTGAGCCGATTTATGAGCCTGTGCCGGTTGAGCAGTTTGCGCCGGTTTCTGGGACTGGGCTGACTCATGAGTCGGCACAGATTTCTTGGCTGGCGCAGGCTTACCGATCGGTGCAGGCTTATTAGCCGACGCCGATCCGTGAGCCGGTGCCAGACGCTCGGGCTGTGCGGGGGCAGAAGCCTCGGCCGACGTACCATTCTGCTCGCTCTTACGAACGCCTTCCACAGGCTTCGCGGCGGGTGCCTGTGCAGCCGGTTTCTCCGCGATATTCCACTCGGGTGCACGATGTTCCTCAGCTGCTTGCGGGTTGGCGGGGGCAGACGAAGACGCCGATTTTACCGAAGCATTATCCTGTGCGGGCTTGGCGTTCCCCGCCACAGGGGCAGCAGGTTGTACAGGTTGTGATTGTACCGGCGCCTGCGATCCTTGCGTTGCAGAAGCAGAGGTATCAGCAGCAGGTGAAGCAGCAGCATTTTTCACGGACATACCGGGCTGTGTGGCCGCGTGCGCAGCACCCGAAGCCGGTGCTGCGGCTGGCGCATCCTGCCCCTGGTTCAGAGCGGCTTTCCTCTTTTGCCGGTAGGTGTACATGTACACGAGCCCGGCGAAGGCAAGCTGCAGAATAAGGGCCTGCACAAAGTCAAGCGCCTGAGCCTCACGATTCGCGTCAAAGGGGTCAGCCAGACCCAGCAGCCCAAAGATAAAAATCGAAACATTATTCGCAATATGCAGGCCGATACCGGCTTCAAGACCGCCAGTGTACCAGCACAAGAACCCGGCGATCAGAGCCATTGTAAGCACCGAAAGCAGACCCCACAGTCCGTAACCATGCAGCACCATGAAGATAGGCGCTGGAATAATAATTGCCCAAGCGGGGTTCTTCAGCCACCGGCCCACGGTCTGCATGAGATAACCGCGGAAGAGCAGTTCCTCGGCGTAGCACTGGAACGGAACTATCAACAGAATAAGCACAATGTACAGCCAGAACATGCCGGAATTCAGCGGATGCACGCTGTTCTGCGTGGTCAAAGAACCAGCCAGAACCAAGTTCCCCACATTGTAAAGACCGAAAATGAGGAACCCAAAGCCTAGGAAAACACTCAAATAGGACCACCGCATGCGGCCCGCAATGGAGTGAATTAGACCTAAGGGTTTGAAGTTAGTAATCAGGCGCGCAATGAAAATCGCCGGAATCACCGGAATGATGGTAATAAGAAGCGCAACAAAAACAAGCGGGGTCTTAAAAACGTTCGCGTAAATACGCTGCAGATCGGTCAGGTAATCGTAAGGGACGCGCAGCATCACGGCGAATGCCAGCAGCGCAAAGCTCACCATCAGCAGGAGCACAAAATAGATGCCGGCAATCAGCAAACCCTCAAGAACCGGGGTGAACCAACGGGCACGCGGGTTCACATGCGATAACCGGTGATAGGGCAGCTCGCTGGCGCGTTCCAGAAGTTCCTTACGGGTAAGGCGGTTACTCCTGTAATACTCAGCGGAGGCGAAGGTAGACTCAGCGCCGTACCCGTAACTTTCTGCCTGATGCGGGCTCAGCATCGTGGGCATATTTTGGGTATTAGTGACTGCGCCAGGTGGTTGGTTTGTTGGAATGAACTCAGAACCGTGATGTCCGGGTTCCTGCTGGTGATTAGTGCTCATAGTATCCATAATAGAGGGGACCCTCCCCCGAATGTCACACCGGGACCATCTGTGCGGGTTGCCTTACGGTGTAATAATTTACCTGCCTATGAACTTTTCGGGCTTATATTTTATGGGAAATATGCCATAATTTGAGGGTTACCGTAGTTTAAAATTTGAGGCTACTCGTGCCTACGCTTCCGGGTGTTTTTGGCGCCAGTAGTGAAGGAAGGTTCAGATGGCTCTCGTCTTCAATCCGCCCCCAAATTGGCCCAAACCGCCTGCCGGGTGGTCTCCTACCCCGACGTGGCGGCCCGATCCCGCATGGGGTCCTGTTCCCGAAGGTTGGCAGCTGTGGATTGAGGAGCCCGAGCCTGAGAATGAGCAGGCACCCTCGACGGCGGAGTCTTCATCTGCCGCATCGGGCTCTTCTGAGGGTTCTTCCAGCGCGAAGCCCTCGCCATCGTCAAGCTCTGAGCAGAGCGGTGAGTCTGCGCAGGGTTCTGCCCCGAAGCAGCGTACCGCGCCGACCATTTCCGAACAGTTTGCCGAGCAGAAAACTTCCCATCAGCAGACCCCTGAGCAGAAGACTCAGGCGGAGTCTGCCCATGTTCAGGATGCGGCGTCCAGGAGTTCCGAGCCGCGCGAAGCCGCGGGTGAGCGTGCGGGCGCATCCGGTCCCGGTGCAGCGGCAGACTCTTCAGCCGATTCGCAGGTGCGTTCCGAGCAGAGCGTTTCTGAGACCCCCGTGAACCGTCAGAGCGGCGCCGCCGAGGCTCCAAAGCCTCAGGTTTCGGAGCCTACCCGCGAGACCGCTCGCGATACCCACAATGCCCCGTCCGCGCCGGAGGCAAGCGCACAGCAGCCGGGAGTCGCGCAGGGTTCGGGTGTTTCTTACGATGCGCGAGAGCCCCTCAGCGACGCACAGGATTCTCAGGGGTCCGCAAGTTCTGCCACTGCAGCAGGTGCCGAACGGCCCGAGGCTGCACGACAGGAGTCTGTATCTTCAGAATCCACACAGCAGCAGGTTCCTTCACGCGAGTCGCGCCCCGAGCAGTCTTCGGGTCAGTCTCAGGGTGAGCCTACGGATGCGCGCCCCCAGTCCCAGTCCGATGCGCGCGATTCGGCTGATTCGCGTGGTACCGAGGCTCAGGCATCTTCCCGACCGGCTACTCCCCCGCGCGGCACTTCCCAGGTTCCTCCCACGCAGCAGCGTTTTGAGGGGCAGCCTCAGGCTCCCGTGAATCAGCAGCAGGGATTTGCATCGCAGAATTCCCAGCAGAATTTTGGTGCTCAGTCTCAGCAGGGCGCACAGTCACAGCAGGGCTTTGGCGGTCAGGCTCAGCAGAATCGGGCGCCTCAAGCCCAGGGTTCTCAGAACCAGCAGCAGCCTCGCGGGTTCGATGCGCAGGCTCCTCAGCCTTGGCAGAATCAGCCCGGGCAGCAGTTCAGCCAGTCCCGTGAGCAGAATCAGGCTCAGCCGCAGCAGCCCGCACAGTCTCAGCAGGGTCAACAGCCGCAGTCTTTTGAGGCCCAGCGTCAGCAAGAATTTGCCCAGCGTCAGCAGCAGGATTCTACACAGCGCCAGCAGAGCTTCAACCAGCAACAGCAGGGCTCTGATCAGCGTCAAGGTTTTGCGCAGCAGAACCAGGGATCCGAGCAGCAGGGATTTGCCGGGCAGAACGCTCAGGAGCGAAGCGCTCAAGCGCAGGATCCGCGAACCCAGAGTACCCAAAGCCAGGGCGCTCAGAACCGAGATACCCAGGGTCAGAGTGCCCCGAACCAGAGTTCGCAGGCGCAGCAGTCCCAGAGTCGAGAGCAGCAGAGCCAGCAGGGGTTCGCTCAGTCGCAGTCTCAGCAGCAGCAATCCGGCCAGGTGCGGCCCGGACAATCCCAGTCAGGATATTCTCAGTCCGGTCAGCCTCAGCAGGGGCAGGGTCAGTCCGGTCAGTCGTACCAGGGACAACAGCCTCAGCAGGGGCAGGATCGGTCACGCTCGGGCTTTGGTGCGGGTGCCGCCGCTGGTGCTGTCGCAGGCGCCGCAGCGGGCGCGGGTGCAGCGGCCTCCTCCGGGGCGGCGGGCGCATCCGGCGCTTCGGCTCAGCAGCAGGGTTCTCAGAGCCAGGGCGTGCAGGGTCAGAGCGCGCAGAGTCAGAATGCCCAACAGGATCAGAGCTCTCAGTCGGGACAGAATCAGCAGCACTCGGTGCAGAACGCTTCCAACCAGCAGGGTAACCAGTTCCAGGGGCAGGGTCAGCCCAACCAATTCCAGGGCTCGCAGTCGCAGCAGAACCAGCCTCAGCAGGGTCAGTACCAGGCCGGTCAATCGCAGCAGTTCCAGCAGCAGAACGGTGCTCAGAATAATAACGTTCAGAACAGCGGTTTTGCTCAGGGTTCGTACAATCAGAACCAGTCGAACCAGAATCAGCAATACTCCGAGTCAAACACCTCAGATGCGCTCAACGGGTTCACTGCGGCGGCAGCATCCGGGTTCAGCGATTCACCGTATGCAAACGGTCAGACTCCCTTCAACCAGCCCGAGAAGCCGAAGCGCCCGTTCTTTGCGACTCCCGCTGGGTGGAGCGTCATCGCCGGTGCTGTGGCGCTGTTGATTATTATCATTCTGGTGCTGATTTTCACCCTGCCGCGCGGATCTTCCAATGCAGCAGCATCGGAAAGCCCCGCCGAGTCATCATCGGCAGCCTCGGCATCGTCAGAGAGCTCGGCAAGCTCATCATCGCCCGCTGAGCTGAAGAATGTTGAGGCGAAATTGCCCAGCGGCGATTTCAAGGAGTACAAGGGCAAGGATAAGCAGACCATCGATATCGAGAAGCCCAAGGGCAACGATTCGAAGGCTATCGTCTACTACGAGTTCACCCCCTCCAAAGAATCCAACTCGCGCCACTCCCTGGAGGGGCGCACGGGGGACGATAAAACTTCCAGCTTCGCTCTGTACACCTCCGCGCTGACCAAAGATAAAATCTCGGGCACCCTGTGGATGGACTTGAATACTTCCAGCCCCACCCGCAAGGTGAATGTCGATAGTGAGGGCGAGTGGCTCATTCGCGTCTACGATGCTTCCTCCGCACCGAAGATTTCTAAGGGCGAGAAGATCAGCGCCGCGTTTAATTCCTACGCCGTGATCTACTCGGGTGGCTCGGGCACCTTGGAGGCTAGCTACGATCATAGGCCGGTGATGGACCTGCGTGTAAAGAATGCGGCACGCTCGAACGATGTTATCTTGGAATCCAGCACCTCGGAGTTCCAGGGCACCGCGAAGTTTGACGCATCCGAAGATGTTTACTTGGCGATTGATTCATTCCAGGGCACCTGGAACGTCGGTATTCGCTAGGTAGCCGGTAACTTCTTGGTCTAAACCGAGATAGAGAAGACCCCCGCATCGTGATCGACGATGCGGGGGTCTTCTGCACGGTTCACAAGGCTATGCCGAGTTCGGGGCGTTTGCCGACTCTGCTGCAGGTTTGACCGAAGCGCTGCGTGCTTTCGGGGTGAGGGCCGCCCACCCCCACAACAGAACGGTCACGATAAAGAGGCACACGATCGGTGTGCCGCCCAGCGCAACACCCGGCGCCGCCAAGAATTCGAGCCCATTCATATTCCACTGGGTCATGCCGCCGAGCACGCGCGGGGAAATGTAGAGCCCCACAACGCCCACCCAGGTCAGGATGCGCGCCACAGTCACCGCGGCGGGCGGCAGGTATGTGAAGAAGTCGCCGAATGCATCCACAATAAGCACGAGGACCAGAAGCGGCAGAAGCACATTATGATGCGACCAGCTGATTGGCGAGAGGCTGACCATGAGGAACCCGGTCACCGCAACCTGGGCGAGAACCTTGTTGCGGCGTTCGAGCTGATAGAGAATCGCGGCGGTGAGCGCGACGGAGAGTGCCGCCAGCAGATAGAAACCGAGCTTGGCGGCGGTTCCGTTCAGCCCATAGTGCATAAGCCAGCCCTGAATCGAGATATTATCGACGAAGTTAATATCGCCCACGCGCGAAGGATCTGAAACTGCGTGGAACCAGTACTGCGGAGCCTCCTTCGGCAGCAGAACAAAGCCGAGGGCAATGGTGGCGAGGAAGGTTGCGCCGAGGGTGATAATGCCCTTCCAATCGCGGCGCACCAGCAGAATAAGCCCGAACACGAGCGGGGTCAGCTTCAAGCCACCAGCGATACCGATGAGTACTCCGCGCGGCACACGGGTTGCCGGGCGCAGAAAATCGGCAAGAATCAGCACCATAATGATGGGGTTAATCTGCATAAGGTCGAAGGTACGCCGCCAGGGCCCGCAGAGCATTACCACTATGGTGAGTGCGGCGATCGTGCCGTAACGCCCGAGCCTATCTTGAAGCGGTAAGGGTCGGCCATGTGCATTGGCGTAGGAGTACATGATGCTGGAGAGCCACCAGGCGGCGGCTGTCGTAATAAGCACCATAATCGCCATACCCACCTTGAGTGGTACGAAGGCAAACGGCAGGAAGACCAGCGCCGCAAAGGGTGGGTAGGTGAACGGCAAATCCAGCACGCCGATGCTCACCATGGCGCGCCCATAAAGTTCTTTGTCGAAACCTTCATTATCGAAAATGGTCATGGCACCCATGCGGTAGATCGAAAAATCCAGACCGCCGTAGGTGTTCACGAAGGCTTCAAAAATATAGCCGCCCACCACCATGAGGATGAGCGCCACTACTGCAAGTTTGCCCAGAACCGGAGTCTGGGCGCGGGATTCAGTCATGGCGTATTAGTACCTGTCTTACTGAGCTGAAGTTCTCGCCCTTTAGTGTAGCGTGGATATTCTGTTCGCCGAAAGATTATATTCCCCTTCGGGCATATACCCAGATGAGAGCCTGTCTTTCTGGGGTGACATATGCTTACGTTAAATACATTGATTGGGGCGCGGGATGCACGAACCAATCGCTGACATGCAGCGAATGCGGTTCCTCACCCTATGCGAACAAGCCATCCACGATATATTCCAAATACAAAATATATACTAGTCAGAATTCTTTTCCGAAGATTTTTTGGGCTCAGGTTTTGTGTTGTCGTGATTCTTACCCTGAGAACTCTGTCCGGAAGACTCGGCGCCTTCACGCGGCTTCACCTTCGCCACCAAGTGAGTACCGCGTTGAGCTCGGGCGCGCCGCAGTCCATGACCTGCCGACTTTGCTGCCACCGAAGATTTCGCCGCGGGTTTTTCATCGGTTTTTACGGAGGCGGTATCATCGCTGCCCTCGGCAGGCGCATCCTGATCGGAAGATTCGGGGTCTTCGCTATCGCCCTGAACCTTCGCCTTCTTGGGCATCTCGGCGATGCGCACCGCAACCTCTAAGGCAAGCACCGCAAACGACGCATAGTAGACGATAATCGAGGGGTACAGATAAGGATTTTTCTGATTTACCCCCACCATCGTGACGGCGAAAACTGCCAACTCAAGCACCACCACCACAAGCTGTTTGGCAGACCCTCCCGGATTCCTCATCATCAGGTACAACGCCATCAGCGTAAAGAGAACAGGGAAGAAGATCTGCCCCGCCACCGCCATTCCATCTTGGTCGTAAGCGTAAATAGCGAGCGCTTGCATCACAGCGGAAACAGCGGCGAGGGGGGCGAGAGTCAGATACTTCATAGGGCTATTCTAGCGTTTACCACTCGCCGGCACCTTACTGTATGACGGCTCACGCAAAGCCAAAATTCGCATGAATCGGGCAATATAATGGAACTATATGCACTGTGACTAAAAGCGATCGAAAGACAACACCGTGAGCGAGAATCCCCATAACCCCACTCCCTCGGGTTCTGACTCAGAAGGATCAACCGGCCGCGATACCGGTCGTGGCGGCGCATCCTCAAAGCCGAGCGCGGCGCAAAATTCTGCACAGTCCGGGGCCGATGTTTCGGGTTCCGGCAACGATGGACTCACGATTGGGATGCGCCCCACCGAACTCCCCGGCGCCTCGCTAACGCCCGAGGAGATTGCTAAGCGCGCCTCCGGTCGGGGTAGTTGGCACCGCCGCGCATCGAAGCCGGTATCGTACTGGATGTTTGGCGTTATTATCGCGATTCTGGTGCATCGCTTTATCCCCAAGGGCGGTTGGCTGATTGTGCATATGGTGACTCTGGGGCTGATTACGAATTCGATTCTGATCTGGAGTCAGCACTTCACCGAAGCGCTCATGAAGATTAAGATTCCTGACTCGGCTCGCGGTATTCAGGTCACACGTATTTTTGCGCTTAACGGCGGCATTGTGCTGCTGATGGCGGGCATGATTCTGCAGGATCTTATGCCGCAGTTCTATCCCCTGACGGTTGTCGGCGCGCTGGCGGTGGGCGCTATGGTCGCTTGGCATGGCTATGCGCTTCTTCGCCAGGTCAAACAGGCGCTTCCCTCGCGGTTTGGCGCTACGATTCGTTTCTATATCGCCGCTGCGTTCCTGCTGCCCGTCGGTGCCGTGCTGGGCGCGATGACGGCCCTGCCTGGTTTGCGGGGCACGCTGCATTCGCAGTTTATGCTCGCGCATGAGGCCGTGAATGTTCTCGGGTTCGTGGGTATTACGGTGGTTGGCACCCTGATTACCTTCTGGCCTACGATGCTGCGCACCAAGATGGTCGAAAACGCCCTGGGAACTAGCGTGCGCGCCCTCATACTGATGTGCGTGGGCGTTGGGGTTACCACGCTCGCTTCACTCTTCGGGATGCGCCCCCTCGCGGGCGCGGGCCTGCTCGTGTATCTGCTGGGGCTGCTGATCGTGGCGTGGGTGATGGTGCGAACCCTTCGCACGAAGCGCCCCACAGAGTTCCCGCCAATGTCGGTGGGTGCAGGTTTTATCTGGCTTATTATCGGCGTGGTGTGGACTGCTGGCTTAGTGTTCACTACCCCGTTTGAGGAGCTTCGCATGAGCGAGGTTACCCCTATTTTCGTGGCGGGTTTCCTACTTCAGGTGCTTCTAGGGGCTATGAGTTACCTGCTCCCCCAGCGTATGGGCGGCGGGCCCGCCGTGGTGCGCGCATCCAATAAGGAGTTCAGTAGGCTTGCCGCCGGGCGCGTGACGGTTGTGAACTTGAGCCTCATTATTTTCATGCTGCCGAATGCGCTTACGGGCTCTTGGGTGAAGGTCGCGGTCTCTGCCGTGGGTGCGCTCGGTCTGGCTTCGTTCCTGCCGTTTATGGTGCGCGGCGTTAAGGCTTCGGTCAATACCCGTAAAGAGATGATGGCGGCGCGGGCGCGCGGTGAGAAGCCTGCCCCTGTCACGGAGGTCAAACAGGAACCTGTGAATCATACCCGGCAGACCCTTTTCGGTGCGCTTGCGGTGATTCTGGCGCTGACCTTGGGTATTGCGGCCGATCCCAGCTCGGTAGGATTCAACTTTATAGGCGGTTCTACGGCGACCGGCACGGGGCAGACCACAACGCTGAAGGTCAAGGCAACCTCAAACTACCGGTTTACGCCCGATACCGCGCAGGTTCCGGTGGGTAACCGCCTGGTGATTGAGGTGACGAACGACGATCAGGGCATGACCCACGACCTCACCTTCGCTAACGGCGCGAAAACCGGAACGCTGAACCCCGGCGAGACGAAGAGCGTGGATGTTGGCGTGGTGACCTCCGACCTTGAGGGCTGGTGCTCGGTGGCCGGGCACCGCCAGCAGGGTATGGTATTTCACGTGAAAACTACCGGCAATAACCTGCAGGCGAACGGACATCACGGGGGCGCATCCGGCGGTAATAACGGGTCAAATGGCTCGGGCACAAATACGAACCTGCTGACCGCGCAAAACGCGAATATTGATATGCACGCATCCCCCGGCAAAGATCATGAGCGCCGTGACCCGGTGCTGCGTCCCGTGCCTGCGGGCGAGAAACGTGACGGTAAGACCGTGCACAAGATGACCATGGATGTGCAGGAGCTCGACCGCGAAATTGCACCCGGGCTTGACGTAAAGGCGTGGACATTCAACGGTTCGTATATGGGCCCGGTGCTGCACGGTAAACTGGGCGACGTCTTCGAGATTACCCTGGAGAACAACGGTTCGATGGGGCATTCGCTCGACTTCCACGCGGGCATGGTTTCGCCCGATAACACGATGAAAACCATTGCCCCGGGCGAGAAACTGACCTACCGTTTTGAGGCTACCGGCTCTGGTATTTGGCTGTACCACTGCTCGACCGCACCCATGAGTCTGCATATGGCGGCGGGCATGTATGGTGCCGTCATTATCGACCCGCCGGATCTGGAACCGGTAGATCGCGAGTATGTGATGGTTCAGAATGAAACATACCTGACCGATACGGGGCAGACCGCGGCTGACGGCAATAAGCTCGCCGAAGTTTCATCTGACGGCATTGCGGCGGGTACCCCCTCGCTCACCATGTTCAACGGGCATGCCACCCAGTATGTGAATCAGCCTTTGGAGGTGAAAACCGGTGAGCGCGTGCGCATCTGGCTGCTGGCTGCGGGACCGTCGAAGGGCATGAGTTTCCACGTGGTCGGCTCACAATTTGACACCGTTTATAAGGAAGGCGGCTACCTGCTTCGGGACGGCAGAGACCCGTATGGGGAAACCGGCGGTCACTCGCAGGCACTCGATTTGGATCCAGCGCAGGGCGGGTTCGTTGAGATGCAGTTCCGCGAACCCGGCACGTACACGTTCGTGAATCACCAGTTTGCCGAGATGGAACGCGGCGCGATGGGCAAGATTAAGGTGACAGACAAGTAGCCTCTCCCCTGCCGCCGCCCCCTATAACAGGGGGTGGCGGCGTGCCCCCGTTCGTATGTGACTTCTACGTGAGGACGAAGTTTGTGGCCCAGGTGAAATCCCCTGACGCGCTCTGCCTACTCCGAAACTCCGGCCCGAAATCAGGCCCACCAGCAGGCCTATACCCTTCCCCGTACCCGTCTAGGGCTAACCCCGAAACCACAGGCACCTCTAAAAGACGCTGCACCCAATACTTATCCTGCATAAACCGCACCAAAACCTGAGCATCCTGAGTATTATTCGGATCAGCCCAATACCCATAATCCAGCCGGAACGCCACCTGAGAACCCACGTACCGGCACGGTTCTACATGCGGTTTAAACCGGTGCACCACCCCTGTGGTGTCGGTGAGCTCGAAAAGCCCGTTTTCATCTCCTAATAGGGTGAAATAACTAGAGTCAATCTGCCAGTAGTGCAGTGTAAGTTTCCGTCCCCGGTTCGTGACCCGGACGAGTTTCTCGGGCAGGATTTCCCGGTACGAGACCCTGCACACCCACAAACCCCACACAGCACCAGGAGTAAAGACTATAAGTAGCCCTGCGCTAACCCAGTCTCCCGTGTCTAGAGGTACCCCGCTGATTCTTAGCTGGATCGTGGCGTACAGAAGAAGCGCCAGCATAATAAGCGCTACCCATAAGAGCATTTTCATGAACCACGACGCTTGTAACCGCACCGACGCCAACACCCGCACCACAGCCCGAGGATCAGAGGCTTCTTCTACTATCTGCTGGGTTTTCTGCTCACGATCACGCTGGCGCCCTTCAAATACTGCTGAGAGCCAAAACGTCCCCACCACAAAGACTAGGCAGAAGAGACCAAAGATAAGTTCACTGCTCATCAGCAGCTACCGTCCCTGAAGTGCCGGTCTGAAGACTAGCCCCGGGAGCTTCGGATTCCCCACGAGCATTTTTAATGTTGCCGCCGTAGGTTTTCGCCCCGGCAGTGAACCCAGACTTAATGCTATTCACCCCAACCTTATGAATCATCTTCTGAGCCTTCTCCTCCGGACTCATCTTTTGGTCTAAACCGATAGATATGGCATCAGCACCATTACTAGTAATCCAGTCATTAGCGTAATTACGAGTCCAGGGGTTATTTAATTTGCTGACTGTTTTTCCTGTTTCTTTTGCTAAATCTGATGAAGCAGTCATCCCTTGGTTCGCACCACCACCAACTGCACCAAATACAAAACCACCAGTAAATCCCATGCCAAAAGCCGATAGTTGGTCTGTACCATTCCAATTATCAGTTGTTGCGGCATATTTCACCGAAGAAGATGTACCATCTTTTACGCCTTCTTGGAGCCCGCTGCCTATTACCTTAGCACCAAGTTCATCAACGCCGCCTTCGAAGGTTTTACCGTAGAGTTTGTTACCAACCCAATTACTCGCCCCATTAATAAACTTACTATTCCTGAACGCAGAGACAAGCTTGGTGTTTCCTATACGGGCAATACCAGCGTTGATTTTATCCGATGCTTTCACACCCATTTGTACAACACGAGAGATTTTACCCGCTTTCTCTGCCGTTGCTAGGCCCTTTGCCACAGTAGCGCCCTTCGCAAAAATACCGCCGACTACACCACCGGCACCACCGGCAAGACCGCCAATCAGAGCATCTCGACCAACAGCGCCCCAATCAACATCCTTACCTTCCATCTTCTGGGTAATCACCGACATGCCGCCGCTCATCAGAGCACCCGATGCAGCGCCCAGCAGCACCATACCCAACGGTCCCGTCGCCACAGCAGCAGCCGTCAGAGCAAGACCCACAACGAGCATGGCACCAGCAGCAACATAATCCCGAAAATCTTTCCAGAAATACTCGCAAGAACAATACGATAAGTTCTGGAAAGGTGTTCGCAACGTCGGAGAATGGGTATTAGCCGGTACCATGATAGTTGCTGGTGCGTTGCTGTCTGTGGCTTCGTTTGCTGGTCCAATAGGTATTTTAGCTGGTGGTTTGGGCGGTGCTCTTTTAGGGGCAGGGTCTGAGATGTTCATGCAGAAGCTTGAAGGAAGGGAAAACCTGGATTGGTCTGCGATTGGGCGTGAAGCCTTAATAGGTGGCGTTTCAGGTCTTGCTGGTGGTATCGCAGCGACCGGTATGAAAGCTATTGGTAAGGTGGAACGAGGCGTTAAAGCTGCCAACGTAGCAAGTAAAGGTAAAAAAGCAGCAGAAGCTGCGAGTAAGGGGGTAATTGCTGAGCAAAAGGCACAAAAGTTAAGTCCTATGAGGAAAGCACTTTCAAGTCAGTATTCACAAGATGTTGCTAAGGGCACTGTGTCTAACGGGGTAAGTACTGCCGAAACTTACCGTTATAACTCAATGGCAAGTGGAAACTTTGATCCCGTTGCGTATCTTGGTGCTGGTTCTGCGGGCGTTGGGACTGGTTTTATGGTGTCAACATTTACTGGCGGCTTGAATCGTGGTATTACTGGCGTTGCTCCGAATATGGGTAGGGGTTCGCAAGCATTAGTTAAAGGGACTATTAATGCTGCTGGTGCTTATGGTACCGCTAATGCGAATCTTGGGTTAAGTGAGGCTCTGAAGCCCAAGGAAGCTCGTAAATCTGGTGAAGATATGTTGAAAGCATCAGGTCGCAGTAGCACGTCAGCCGAAACTAAAAGTGTAGCAAAAGATACCGCAGGTTATTTATTGAAGGGTCTAAAGAAATGATATTAAATATAGCTTTAGTCCTTGCTGTTACTCAAATGCTATCTTGTGTATTAATTATTAAGGGGCATAGAAATTGGAATTACTTATGCTATAAATTTCCATACCGTGGAACTAAAGACGGTTTTTTCGGTTTTATATCAAAGGTAGTTTTAGTGTTGTGTGGTATAATGACTTTGATAAGTATCTTGCTCGTTAAATATGATCCGAATTTTAAAAATGCTCCAGTTTGGTTTTTACTTTTGGTAAGCGGTGGTTGGTATATTAGTTTGGCGCTATATTTGGATCGCAAGAACTTCTACTTACAGACAACAACCGAAGGTATATCTTGGGGTAATTTATTGTCAATTTCTTATGATGCATCATACGAAGACATTACAAAGTTTTCATACGAGACACGAGGAGACTTTGATACAGACCTTACGTGGCTTGTAGTGAAAACTAATCATGGAAAAACCTTGCGTTTTGACCCTTTACTAACAGGTGCTGGTCTGTTGATTCCACAACTGGCATTTCGGGTTGAGAATGGTTATTGGGCAAAAAATGCAGATCCAGAAGACCAACAACTGCTTCAGAACTTTATTGATAAGCCTGAGAAGGCTCGTGAACTTCTTATGAGTTGTTCCCCTTGTGTTATAGAACGGTGATATAGGTATTTAGCTATGGAATTGACAGATTTAATACGAGCCCTTATACCGGTTCTTCCTGTTGTCATCATATCATTGGCAGCTTCAGTAATAACTCGATTTATTAGCACAAAACCTCCCGTTTTTGAGCTAAAGAAAGAGGTGATATTTCGGCTCCATTGGATATACAAAATTTCTGTAGTAGTCATTGATATTACCTGTTTGCTGGTTGCTATATTCTTGATATGGGGATCGATAACATCAGGTCCTAGGGTTCTTGTTGCTCCCATGTTTTGGGTTATCATAGCTGTTTTCTCTATTCTGTTCTTATATATTCACAAATCTTTCAGTGATATGTATGTGCGCATAGATTCCCAAGGAATTACCGTGAGAAAATTTTATAGGCGCATGAAGAATTTACCCTATACAGATATTTCTGAGTACATCTTTAAACCACACAGCGATAAGCTCATCATTAAAGACTTTCGGGGCGGAAAAACTCTTATCCGCCCCTTAAAAACCTCTTCGCAGTTATCCCTTTTCCACTTGGCTTTCCGCATGACTGAAGGGCGCTGGGCTCAACCGCATAGCACCGATGACCGGCGAAAACTTGAGGAATCTATCGAAACCAATAGCGGAGTACAGTACCTTCTCGACCACCCGCACGACAAACTGTCATAACCGGCAAACAGCACCCGCACTAGCAGGCAGTCGGGGCGGCGGGATTATATCTGTCGACTCCCTGCCCCCCTTACTGTCTTCCCATACTTTTGTCATGGTTGTGGTCCTTTTCAAAGCACAACCATGACAAAAGTACGGGCTCAGCGTAGACTAGCTAGCTGCCGAGTCCTTCCACCGGCGACATCCGAGCCGACCGTGCCGCCGGCAGAGCGGATGCAACCAATGCTGATGCAAGACCCACCAGCAGTATCAGTGCCAGACCCAGATACGGCAGATCCGGCACGAACTCCACCTTTTGGTCTGTTGCAGCAAGCACCACCTTCGCGCTCACGCTACCAATAAAGACGCCCCCGAGGATACCCAACGCCACCGCGCCGAGGGTGATTAGTACCGCCTCCGCCGAAATCATGCGGCGCAGCTGCTTGCGGGAGAGCCCCAATGCACGCAGCATCGCATTCTCGCGGCGGCGTTCATTGACCGAGAGAGTCATCGTATTTGCCACGCCAATCACCGAGATCACTACGGCGAGGGCGAGAAGACCTAGGGTGATCCCCAGCATAACCGTCAGAACCTGATCGAGCTGACCGCGCTGTTGTAGACCGCCGGTGAATTCGTTGCCGTCATTAGCCTTATTAAGCTGATCCTGTAGCGTGGAATTCTCAGTAGCGGTCAGCGGGGATTTAGCGTGTACCAGCACCATAGTCTCCGCCCCGGCTGATTGGTGGATGTCTTAGTTCGTTTAGACATAGTAGACATGCGGCTATTTCCCCTCCTGATTAGACGTGCGAGTGCTTTACCCTTCCAGCTGCCCTATCGCCTGCAGCACAGCATCATGCGTAGGATTCAGCATCTCCCCAGCAATCGCACCATCCTTTAAAAACACCACACGATCAGCATACGAAGCAGCATGCGCATCATGGGTGACCATCAGAATCGTCTGTTTCTGCTCAGTGGCGGCATCCCGCAATAGCCTGAGCACCTCAGCACCCGAATTTGAGTCGAGGTTACCGGTGGGCTCATCAGCAAACACCACCTCCGGGCGCGACAACAGCGCACGTACAATAGCAACACGCTGCTGCTGACCGCCTGAAAGCTGTTCGGGGCGATGACCCAACCGGTCTGACAGACCGAGGGTTTTAACCAGGTATTCACGCCAGGTCGGATCCGGCTTCTTGCCCGCCAACCCCAGCGGTAAATCAATATTCTGCCCGGCGGTCAGGGTAGGCACCAGGTTAAACGCCTGGAAGATAAACCCCACGTGCTCACGCCGGAACTCGGTCAGCTGGTTATCCTTCTGCCCGTACAGTTCGGTGGTACCAATACGGATGCTGGTCTCTGGAGTATGGTCGGGAGTATCCAGTGTGGCGAGGGTTTGCATCAGTGTTGATTTACCCGAACCTGAAGGTCCCATAATTGCGGTGAACTTACCCCGCTCAAAATCAATAGTGACATTATTCAGGGCGTGTACAGTTGCCTCACCCCGACCGTAGGTTTTGAACAGGTTTTTGGTGGATACCGCTGGAGTTTCAGCGGTGGTTTCTGCAGTAGTCATATTCTTAATTGTTACAGTCACCCACCGCAAAACCCTGTATTTATACCGGAAGGGAAAACCCCTACATATTTATAGTTTCCACGGATACCATTAAAGAAAAACCCTCAGTGCTTACACCGATGGCGAGGTTGACTCCGTGGCAAAATTTCGTAAATACGCTCTCATAGCACTAGCGATTGTAGCGTTCTTGACCCTGATGTTCCTGCTTTATAAAGGTACGCAGAGGAACGAGGCTACGCCCGGCAGAACGGCGACACCTAGCGTATCCACAAGTTCCGCGCCGGTATCGAGCGCCCCGGTACAGACCCCGCAGGTTTCTGAGCAGAGCGCGCAGGCGGCACCCGCGCCGGAACAGCCGCAGCAGTCGCAGGGGGCGCAGGATTCGCCCTCGGAATCTGCTTCGCCCTCCGCAACGAATACTGCCAAACCGTCGCCGAGCACTTCATCTGACGCTGGGCAGGAACAGCATAAAGCCGATGCTACAAGCGCCGCCCCCAGCGCCAGTGGGTCTGCCAGCGCATCCCCGGGGAAAGAACCTACATGCCCGGAGGACGTCTCCTACCAGCAGGTGGCAGACGGCGAAGTTAACTGCACGTTCGACTATTCCAAGGTACGCCTGAAGACCATGCAGGAGGCGGAGCAGTACGCGCGTAAATGGCTCTACCCCGAACCCGGCACCTATATTCAGGTGCGGGATTACCGCGAAGCTAAGGTCAAGATTCCGGGTATGGATAAGCCACAGAGCGTATTTGTTGTTCGCGCGGTTGCGCGTTCTTCGGGGGATCAAGGCGGTAGCGGAGCCGTCACCTGGAGCGTTATCTGGCCCAACGGCTACTATCTCACCAGCGATGACCTCCCCGACGGTATTGAGGCTCGGTAGGTTCTGCCTGTCGGTTCTTGCCTGGCTCTTCGTTCCTGTGCGGATACTAGCGCTTAGATCAAGGGACGATATGGAGACGGGAATTTTACTTTCCGGTCCGTGAAAACCGCGCCAGTCGGGCTTGCTGGGGTGCTAGGCTAGAGGAATGGCGAAGAAGAGCTCACTCAAGACCGCATCCGGCAAGAATATCTTCACGAAAGTGACCGCCGGGGCGCTGGCGCATTGGCAGATTATTGCCTCTGCGCTGCTCCTGGGTACGGGTGTGGTGGGGCTCGCCGCCACCTACGACGACTACTGCGGTATGACCGATTTGACCTATGCGCCGGAAGAGGTGCACGAGGATCTCCGCAAGGCCGGGCAGACAGCGAATATCCGCCCGGGTGTGATCGCGGCGCAGCTTGAAACTGAGAGCCACTGGCGCATTAATGCGGCTTCGAGCGCGGGTGCCCGAGGCGTAGCTCAGTTCACCGATGAGGCTTGGAAGGATTGGGGTAACGGCGGCGATATCCTCGATCCGCACAATTCGATTGATGCGCAGGGCCGCTACCTGGAATCGCTCAAGAAACGGCTGGGCAAATACGCCCATAATGACGACGAGGTGCTTGATCTGGCGCTTGCCGGGTACAACGCTGGCCCCGGCGCGGTCGAAAAGTACAAGGGCATTCCGCCCTTCCCCGAAACACAGAACTATGTGCAGAAGATCCGCGATCTTTCCGAAACAAAATATAAGCTGACCTGCACTCCGGACCACAGGTTTAAACAGTCGCAGATTGTGCGCATTGAAGCTCAGGCTTCCACGCAAGACTCTACCGCGCCGGATGCTCTCGCCGCAGGCTCCATGCATGCCGTAGTGCCGTCTTCGCGCGCCGGGTCTAAGGAATGCTAAAACCGCAAGAGTTTTATTCATAGATTTTGCGGAAGAATTCCGCCGCCCAGCAGGCTTAGGCTAAAGTACCTGCGGCGCGCGAAGGCAGGTTTTCTGGGACTCACAGACCCTATGGATAAGCCTTCTTATTTTTATAGCTTGAGAAGCTCTTCCTCGTTTGTGACCACCATGGCATACGTAAATTGATGCTTCGACAGGATAGCCTTCATGTCGGGGAGTTCTTTTTCTTTAATCAGCTTATTCTCATGCAGGCTGTATATGCGCAGAGTATCCTTATTGTCCGTTGAGTTTATGTTGTAGAGATATTTATCAGACCAATAAAAGAGACCCTGATCTTTCGACCTCTTATAGTCTTTAAGGGTGAAATGGCGGGTATTTTTTCCGGTTTCTACATCTGTAGAAATAATAGTCCCATCGCCCGACTGCCACCATATTTCGCGACCGATTGCATGGTAATGCCCCTCCTTCGACTGCCACATGTCATTGTTCACACGCACTGCATGGTCGCCGCTTATAGGAACTTCATGTGCCTGACTGGTATCTGTATCAAATACCTCAAGAACGGAACCCGTAACATCTTTTGAGCTGCTCCTCTGTGGGTCGCTTCCGGGAGGATAGGTATCCCGTATGATAACGACTTTATTCCCAACACACGTGATGCCATCGATTCCTTCATTGGGAAGAGAAAACGTATGCTCGGTTACAGGATCATCGGAAAAGTTAGGGTATAGGCGAATCAGTTTAGTCGGTTCGTTTTTATCTTTTGTATCGCCTTGGTTCTCTTTCTGCTTCTGCCCAAGAGAATTGTGTGATTCATTATTGACAGTCCATACACTGCCATTAGCGCACCGTGCAGGGTTCTTAATACTACGATTCGAGGTGTGAACTTCGGTATTCTGCCCATCATGGGTGACTATTTTATAAATATAGGAGGTTTTATCTTCGGTATAGCCAATATTTTTGGTTGCGATAAATCCACCATTATCCAGTCCCCATACCTCCTCGTTATAAACAGACTCGTAGTTCCTGTCGTAACCTTGCAGTGAGTCTCCTAAAATATAGTCCTTCTTTTTATCCCCGAAATAAAGCTTGTTGTTATAGTAGTCAATTTCTGAGGTCTGAGATCCTTCGTTTGACAGCTTAGTCCACGAGTTGGTGTGCGGATCGTAGAAGCCCACACCCCCTCCCGGGTCCTTGCTTTCTCGGTAGTCACCAGCAACGGAGACCGCTAGGGCGCTATTCTTCAACGATTCTTCCGGACTCTTAGATTCTTGCGCCTTCGGCGTGCCACACGTCGTAAGACATAATGTGAGCAGCACTCCAAGGACGGTAAACCTTACACCCGGATAAGCTGCCATTATCTTTTCCCTAGTCCGCATATGAAGGCCTACTCCCTAGTTTCGTACTCATGAGTCATTGGAGAATCGGCGATATCTTTCGGGTATACGCCTGGTCCACCATCGGCATCAAGGTCTATGTTGGAGTCTGCGCTCTTATACGAAGCCCACACTAACTGCGAGCAGTTATAGTTGTCTGAGTTTACCGACTTATTGGTGAAAAACACCCAGTTGTATCCTTTACCAACCTGTTGCTCGGCAAAAGCAGCAGCTTTATCTTTCTCAGAACTGTCGTCGTCATCGCCCACATAATACTTATAAGCAGGAGCTGGCGCATCTTCAGACCCAGAGTCTACACGACGTACATTAGGTGTAGTAGCCTCTACGTATTCATTTTGAGAAACATAAATACCATTATGACCATGTTCAACGCCTATTGTGCTATTGGAAGAGTAAAAAACATCTCCCCTGTGCCGTGCTCGCCCCATAGAAACTTTGTGGCCGCCTCCATCGGAACTACTGCTCACAATCTGAGGTACCAAAGCACCACCACTATCACCCGAGCTGTCACCAGTCTGAACATGCTCTCGTGACTCTTGAGCCACCTGTGATACCGCAGCATCGTAGCTGATATTTCGTTCTTGCGCCGCCTTTTCAAGGCCCTGCTTGATCAAGGCACGGTCACGTTCCTGGGAGGAATCCAAACCGGCGCTAGAGACAATCTCGTCAAAATCTTGAGATTCTGTAGTTCCTGCGTACACGGGAGGTGTGACCCCCGATAGAACTAGAACGACAGCAGACGAAAAAATTAAAGCATTATTACCGTGTTTCATTTCTTTCCCTTCACATACTAGAGCAACCAAGCACTGAAAACAAAAGGAATTTAATAATGTATTTATCACCTACATACTATATTTAAATATAAGTGAACTATATTCAACTTTTACTATGCTTCTTACGCTAACATCTTCTACGAGCAACGTAAATTACCTATGAGATAACATTTTGATAAAGTTTTTCAGGGTAAACATTAAAAATAAATATCACAGAGGGTTACCTATTAGAGATAGCCCCCTCAGACGACCCCTACCTAGCACGCATATAAAGACAATCAGCCACTGAATACACGTACAAACAGTCTTTATAAACAGTCGATAAATGAACATATTTTATGCACAGCAATGAACGTAAATGATGCATAAAGTTCTTGCTCTCTATAAATTTGAACAGTATAATGTTTTAGTGAGCGTATTCTCTCAACATGTCATAACCCCTAGTCGGCAACCTGTGAGAAGAGCAAACATGGCGCATAATGATCACCCGGATAAACAGTCAAAACGTAAAGAGATTCCGTCTTCGCTCTGGGTCTTTGCCCTAGCAACTTTTGTTTTAACGCTATCCCGTATTGGTGACGGTCGTATATTACCGCTCGATCTCACGACTTCTTTTATTATCGGCGCGGTTCTTATCGTCTGCGGGTTCTGGATGATGTACCGTGAACACAAGAAATCTTCCGCACAGAAAAAATAAATTCCAGGACCACTAATTTTTCTACGAAAAGACACAACCCATGACTACTTTCTACGCCAAATCAAAGATGGCATACCCCGAATACCGCTACGATATCCTAGACTCCAACCGCCGCCACACCATTTACGAAACCGACGGCAGGCTTCGTCTCGGCAGGAATAGCGTCGTCTTCACTAAGGCAGATACCGAGGAAAAAGTCATCACGGTCAGCCGTGTACCAGACGCCAAACACCACTACACCGCAGACTTCGCTGACGGAAGCAGCGCCTCTCTAGAAAGGCTAGAGTGGAAACCTTTCCACCCAAGCATCAGCATTAAAACAGCCGATGCAGAATTCCTCCTGGAAGGAAGCAGCGGATCCGGCAAATTCACGATAACCCAGGAAGATAAGATCATCGCCAAAATTACTCGCCCGGGTTTTGTTCTGAAATACAACTACGCCCTCGAAATTCTCGATGATAATCTCCAAGAGCTTGTTCTGGCTGCTTTCATGGTGCTCTCCCACTACATCGGCGGCAGGCGCGGCTTTGTAGTAGTCACAGGATAGTCCAGCACGCCCCTTGCAGGACGTTCACACAAGAGGAGATGATGGGCAATCGCTTCCAGTTCTACCAGTGCCGTTGAAACACTCGCGCAGAACGCCCACGTGCACCGCGCATCCAACAGAGTCGTGAGCTACGAGGTGAACATTCCCAAACCGAAGCCGTGGCGAGAAACCTTCGTGGGGGGCCACTGCGCCCAAATGTACCCCGCCTGGCTGCTCTGCTCTTCCTGAGAATAAAGCTCCCGGTAACGTCCCTCAACCATCATCAGGTCATCGTGGCGTCCGCTCTGAATAATGCGCCCATCCTCCATGACCACGATATTCTCAGCATTGCGCACCGTTGAAAGCCTATGCGCCACCACAACCTTCGTACACTGATACTGCGCAATCAGCTCCGTCACCTGCCGCTCAGTCGCGGTATCGAGCGCGCTGGTCGCTTCATCCAACACCAAAATGCGCGGGTACCGCAGCAGAGCCGTGACAATCGCGATGCGCTGGCGTTGACCGCCCGAGAAGTTCTCGCCGCCGCTCGCCATGATCGTATCGAAGCCCATCGGCAAATCCTTCACAAAATCCAGGATGCCCATCGCGAGAATACTCTCCTCGATTTCTTCACGGCTGCGCCCGTCATCCAGCCCCGCCGTGAGGTTATCGTAGAGACTTCCCGACCTGGTTTGCAGCTGCTGCGGCACATACCCAATATGGGAACGCAGCTCGTCCAAAGAATAATCTTTAACATCGATTCCGCCCACACGAATCGTGCCAGAAACCGGGCTGTACAACGAACACAACAGCTTAGCCAAGGTACTCTTGCCCGAACCTGACGAACCCACGAGAGCAACATCGTGGCCCTCCGGCACGCGCAGCGAGATATCCGTCAGCACAGGCTTATTACCGCCCGGATACGTAAAATTCACGTTCTCAAGGTCAAGGTCACCATCAGCAATATCGGTGACAGATCCCGTGCTCTTCTCCGGTTCATAGCGCTGAATATCCACGATACGCGCAACCGCGCGATCCACCGCGATAATGCTCATAATGCCGAACATCGTCGAAGCGACCGACGAAAACAGCAGCGCAGAAATACCCTCGGTCGCAATAGCCTGACCGAGCGTGAGCGTTCCATCATTCACCAGCGGTATCGACGCCAACAACAGAATCAGAGGACCGCCCAACTGCACCACGGATGCGGCAGACCCGAGCACACCCTGCTGCAGCACCATACGGCGGCGCATCGATGCCAACGACTGCATATAGGCTTCGCGCCAGGTGTTATAGGTGGGCGTTGAGGAACCCGTCATCTTCATGGCTGCAATGGTGTTGATAGCGTCAAGCTCAACCACCTGCGCTTCGGAGGCGTGCGCATACTCGGCGTCGAGCGCCTGGGAGGTGGGGCGCGCCGTGACGAACCAGATCAGCATCAGCACAGCAAGAACCACGAAGGTGATTATCAAAACCTGGCTCGATTGCTGGGCAATAAAGATGAGAATTACGATCATCGTGCCGATGTTGATTACGAACTCGGTCAGGCTTGTAGACAGGAAGTTGCGCAGCGTGTTCACGCTTGAAAGGCGGTAGAGAATATCGCCCGGGGAACGCAGCGCGAAATAGGTCAGCGGCAGCCTCAACAGCCTGTCGAACATATTGCCCAAGAGCTTATATCCGATGGACGAGACGATACTCGCCAGCGTTGCGGCGCGCGCAATGGAAACCAGGTAGTAGCCAATAACACCGACTACCACGCCGACCGTTGTTTCCACGACGGTGTTTCTTGCACCCCTGAGCTGCGCATCCACCACGGTTTGGATCACCATGGGCACGGCGAAGGTAACGCTATAGGTGATGATGAGAAGCAGCAGGAACAACGCGTACTGGCCGAACATTTTCTTCGTGAAGAAGGTGCCCAGCTGCCAATCTTGAAAGACACTGCGGGATTTCTTTTTGAAATCGCTCCGCGGGGACGGCACCAGAATACTGCCGGAGAACGACTCTTCAGCCTCCTGAAGGTCCATCACCCTCATTCCCGTGGAGGGGTCCATAATATGCACGCGATCCTTACGGATGCGCACCAACACCACGTAATGGGAATTGTTCCAGTGCAGAATGACCGGCTTGCCAATATCTCGAAGATGTTCGAGAGAGGGCGCCCTGAAGGCTTTGACCTCCATACCTTCCTCGACGAGAAGGTCGCGCACTTGGCGCATCGAGAGGCCCTCACGACCGGGTTCGGCAATCAGGCGAAGGTCTGAAATAGTCTGATAGCGCCCGTAGTGCTGCAGGACGGACGCCCCCACGCCCAGCCCGCATTCGGTCTTCGCCGCCTGAAGAACAGCTGGAAAACCCATACTATCGAACCTCGAACGGCTCGGGGATAAGAGGGCTGTACGGGCGAGTATTCTCTGCCCGGCGAGCCAGCCAAGACAGCACGCCGGAGGTACCGACCATAAACGAGGGAGTCAGCGAGTAGCGCACGGATTTATCGTCGAGGACTGCCCGAATATCCGATGCGCTGTAACCGTTCTCGATGGCATCCCGGATAGCCTCTGCACACGGTACGTCGGGGATTCGGTCGGCTATCCAGGCGAGCACATCCAGGGTGCCGAAGTCGCCGTGGCATAGGGTGAGGTTGCTTCGGGTGCCGGTGCGGAACGCATGCTGTACCGCGCGGTCGAGGTCGGTGCGGCTGGCGAGTTCGGGCATCCACAGGTGCAGTGCCGCGAACGCGAGGGCAATACCCGCGCTGCCGGAGCACCAAGTGCCGCTGGCATGCTCTTCGCCGCTGTCATGCTCGGTGAGCTGGGCCCGCCATTCGTCCCCGGTGTTGAAGTCGTTGAGGCGGCGCAGAAGAATTTCGACGGCTTCGCGAGCGCGTTCGGGTGAGGGCATCTGGCGGTTCCAGCGGGCCAGCGCGAAGATTGATCCACTGATTCCGTAGGCGAATCCGCTGCGGTGCCACCAGTTTTCTTCTGCCATACCGGCGATAATGTCTTGGGCATGCCTGTCTAATACCGCCAGCAGAGCCGCGCGATCGGTGGCGAGGTTATAACCCAGGAGCAGGGCGGCAGCCCCTACCTGATGATCCAGGTATCCGGGCATAGGATGCTCAACCTGCGCCAGGCGCGCGGCGGTGCGGTCGCCAACCTTGACGGCTGCCTCAGCAAAACGGGTATCCTGAAGGTTTTCTGCGGCAGCGGCGAGTACGAAGGCGATGCCTGTTTCGCCGCAGGATATGCCGTCGCAGGTTTCGGGGGGAATGCTGAAAAGCCTGTCAGCGAAGACGTCTTGCGCGATGGGGTCTAGTACCCGGCGGGCCGTCTGCGTGTATTCCGGTTTTTCGAGCATCCGCGCGGCCTGGGTGAGGGCGAGTGCAGCCCCGGTTGAGCCGGTGTAGAGGTCTATGCCGAGGACTTCGGTGTTCCATACGCTAAGGTGCTGCTGCCATAGTCCAGGGGTGGGCGCCAGCCAGGTCCAGGCGTCTTCCTCTCTGCCGCCCGGGTGGTTCGTCGCTGTTAGCCGGTCGGCAATACTCTCGCAGAGTTCTCGTTCATGCTGCACACTCTGCCTGTTTGACAGTAGCTCTGCCGATGCGTCCGCGAGTATGCGATCCGGCGGGTAGGGTGATACGAAGGCTGACCAGATCTGTTGAATCTGCTCTTCAAGGTTTGCTTCGTCGAGGGCGGCAATATGTTCCAGGGTTTCATCGAGCGCGCTGCTGTCGATGGTCAGTCCTATGGCATGCCCGTCGAAAGATATGATCTCGGAGCCATCCGTGCGATGTATGAAGAAGGGAATGTCGAACCGCCAGAGGGCTTCTACTTCGGCCCCGATCATCTCAAGGGGGCGGTTATTGCTCAGCGTTGCGGCACGCAGCGCGATTGTGGCGAAAACTTCTTCGGAGGCTAGTGCTTCGGGGCTGCTGAGCATTTTGAGAATTCGGGTGTAGAACCTGGTGGATTGCAGCAGAGCACGCAGCGTCAGCCCGGAGCAATTTGTGCGAACTATTTCGGTCATGATTTCGCGGTGCTCGCAGACCCACCGGTACATCTGCGTGAATCCGCGTTCGAAGGCGCGGGCGCGGGCTGCCTCAGAGATACGCCGCTCCTCCGGGGTGCTGGCGTTAGCTTCTTCGGCGCGATCTGTGTCTTCCGTAGTCGGGTTCTCTGGGCTGGGTTCACGGTTGATACGAGCCACGGCATCGTCACGGAAGGGATTTGCGACGGTTACCTCGTGGAAGGGGTTCGTCCCCTGTTCGCCGTGCAGGAAGCCTACGTCGCGGAACCCTAGCGAGATATCGCGGCGTGTGCGGCGGGTGGGCAGAAATGCGCTGCATGCTATTCCGCGCAGCCAGCGCAGGTAAACGCTGCCTTCGGGAGGACTCTGAATATCCTCCGTCAAAATATGTACGGGGTGGAGGATCGTTTCAAGGTCAATCGGAACGGGTTCCGTGCGCAGGGGTATCAGATTCTTAGCGTGCAGGTCTTTAGCCTGCAGGGTGTAGAGCAAAGCCGCCAGCCGTCCGCAGGCTCCAAGGAAATCTTCGGCATAAAAGTCTGCGTCTTCACGTTTAATAAACTCCATGAAGCCATAGCCGTCACCCCGAATCACGCGAGCAGCACGCATCGAAGGCGCCCCCTGCGCGGCGAGGTCTTGAACGATTTTCCAGAAGACCCATTCACCTTCAACATTGCGGGATTTGTAGACCACCATGCCCTGGGTGAATTCGAGAAGGCAACCGGCGCGTCCACCACCGTAACGGGTTCTGGGCAGACCGAAGGATTCGAGTTTGAGGGGTTCGCCATCTTTGACGTTAAGAAGCTCGCGAATATCATCTTCATGAGCGCTCACACGCTCAAAAATTTCGGCAATCATCGCATGAAACTGCTCAATAGTCCTGCCGTGAACGCCGGGCAGAAGCGGGTAGCTTGCATAAAAATCATCACTAAATTCTTCGCCCCAACGCCGGCAGTAGTCTTCATACCGCTCTTCGGGGGTATCGCCATGCAAAAGACCCTGCGAAGAGATCTTTTTGATGTGCGCAACCAGCGGTCTGAGGTAGAAATTAGTCAAACGCGCGGTCAGGTTCTCCAAAAACTGACTAACCAGGAGGGGAAGCCGCGACGGTGCGGCGTAGCCCGATGCGGCAACAGCACGTTCAACATTGTCACGCTCACCCTCGGCGAGCTGGGCGATGAGCGCGTGAAACATGGAGGGCTCGGCCGTCGGCCCCAGTGCTTTGAGCACCGGAGCCGACAACCGTACGATAGACTCGGAGTCGGGAGTATTGGATGCGGTACCCAAACGTTCTAACAACGAAGTGCTAGATACGTATGTTTCTAGGCGTCGGAATTGCTCATCATCCAGTTCAGGAAGAAGTTCCCTGATTAACACCTGGTATCTCCTTATCTATCGTATTTACTTATTCCCCGGACTTAGGAAGAGCTGCCGCCCCAGAAGCCAAAGCCGAAGTTGTAGTTGCCGCAGCCGTTACCGCAGTAGTTGCCGCCGCCGCCGTTGCCGCCACCGCTGTAGCCGCCGCCAGCGCTGTAGCCGCCGCCACCGTGACCGCTGCCGTTAACCTGGTCCAGGTCGAGGTCCGAGATCTCTTCCAGGAGCGTGATATCCTTAGCCATGGTTATCCTCCTTAAATATTCCTGATCCGTTCAGGAATAGTATTATCGGTGTTTAGTTTGATGCTGAAGACATCAAACTATTCTCTGACTGGGTTCCAGGTGTTTGCTTTTCCACAGTATTCACCTGGAACCCACTACCCTTCCTTACGACGCACTAACGCCTCAAGGAAAGGAAGTTTGTAAAATTTGTTACTTATTTTCTGTAGCACTACAAACATAGCTATTAGACACAGACTTCCAGAGCTATGTCATCTGAATTATGTGGGGATGCCGCGTGTGCTACAGGTGCCAAGCAACAAAAGCCTCACATCTCCATTGACTATGAACTTTCGTCGCGGGCTGCGACATATAGGGGTGGTGAGATATATCTTCTATTCTCATCATGCGGCAAGGTCATGGAACAAAAGTCCTTATCAGAGTCGGTTTTCTCTCTATTGAAATCGGTGACTCTACAGTAACAACTTGATAAACGTGTTTCAAGATGTACTCTAGGGGTCAAAAATTTATCGTGCACTCTTTAAAATGGTAAATAATATTGATATCAAGTATTTTAAACCTTATTCAAAACAATAATCATTACGAGTTTGAGCTGTAATTTCAAGGGATCGGGTTGGTTTACTCAGAAAATAAAGCGCTTGGAAAGTATTTTATTATTTACAGTAACTTTTGTTTTTATATTAGAAAAATAATTTTGAAAAAGTTTTTGTAACGGTTTGGTATCATTTTTAAGATAACAAAACCATTAAAAATTCCCGAGAAATCTGAGTATTGTTGCTTAGAAATTTAAACTTTATGGGTGAAATATTATGCTGGTTTACAGAGAACTTGCCGCGCTGGTTTTTGAAGAAGCACCAAACAATTTGGATGCTGTCGCCCAGGCAGCACGCCTGTGCGACAGCATCCACGTTTTTCGGTTACGATACGGCTCAGATTATTTACTCGTGCAAGCCGCCACGCATATCCATAACGACTTTCCCAAACGCGGGTGGGGTTCGACTATAAGAGATCGTCTATGCGGCTATTGGTGAGGTGTACTCCTCGTGGCTGCTTTTCTCTTCTTGATAGTACAAATCCCGGTACCGACCTTCCACCGAGATCAACTCCTCATGGGAGCCAACCTGCATCACGCATCCGTGTTCCATCACCACGATCTGCTGGGCATTGCGAATTGTCGAAAGCCTATGCGCCACCACAACCTTCGTGCACTGATACTGCGCGATAAGTTCCGTCACCTGCCGTTCGGTTGTGGTATCTAGAGCACTGGTCGCTTCATCCAACACCAATATCCGTGGATACCGCAGCAGAGCCGTAGCAATCGCGATGCGTTGACGTTGACCACCCGAGAAGTTCTCGCCCCCGTTGGCCATAATCGTGTCGAACCCCAGTGGTAAATCCTTCACAAAATCCAAGATGCCCATAGCGTAGATATTGGCTTCGATCTCCTCACGGCTACGCCCATCATCTAGACCTGCAGTGAGGTTATCGTACAGGCTGCCCGTCCTAGTTTGCAGCTGCTGCGGCACATACCCAATATGGGAACGCAGAGCGTCCAGCGAGTAATCACGAATATCGATTCCGCCCACACGAATAGCACCCGAAACTGGGCTGTACAGCGAGCACAACAACATAGCAAGCGTGCTCTTACCAGACCCGGAGGAACCGACGATCGCGATGTCCTGCTCCTCCGGCACCGTTAGAGACACCTCCGAGAGGACCGGAGCCATACCACCCGGATACGTGAAACTGACATCCTCTAGTTCAATATCGCTATCAATCACGTCCGTGACGGTTCCCTCATCCTGTTCGGGTTCGTATCGTTGAATATCTGCAATACGTGTAATTGCACGATCTACAGCGGCAATATCCATAACGCCAAATATCATGGCGGATACCGATGAAAACAGTAGAGCAGAAATACTCTCAGTAGCGATAGCTTGCCCCAGGGTCAATGTTCTATTGTTGATGAGCGGTATTGAAGCCAACAGGAGAATCAAGGGACCACCCAGCTGCACAACGGCTGCGGCAGAACCCAACACACCTTGCTGCAGCACCATGCGACGGCGCATCGACGCCAACGACCGTAGATACGTCTCACGCCACTTACCAAAGGTCGAGGTCGCCGAACCGGTCATCTTCATTGTCGCTACGGTGTTAATGGCATCCAGCTCAATCACCTGAGTCTCTGAGGCCTGCGCATATTCATTGTCAAGAGCCTGGGAGGTGGGTCGCGCCGTCAAAATCCACACAATAATCAATATGGCAAGAACTACACAGGTCATGGACAAAACCACGCCGGACTGTTGAGCGATAAAAGTGAGAATGACGAAGATTGTGCCAATGTTAATGACAAACTCGGTCATCTTTGAGGCAAGGAAATCCCGAAGCATGTTGATACTCGCCAGCCGGTAGAGAATATCGCCGGGAGAACGAAGAGCGAAGTAGGTCAGAGGCAGTTTAATAAGCCTACCGAATAGGTTTCCTGAGAGTTTGAGACCCACATTAGAGACGATACTCGCGAGAGTTGCAGCACGTGCGATAGAAACCAGGTAGTAACCCGAAATCCCTACAATTACGCTAGTGGTTATTCCAACCACTATATTTTCCTCGCCATTAAGCTGGGCATCCACCACGTGCTGAATCACCACAGGCACAGCAAAGGTCGCACCATAGGTGAGGGCGAATAAGCCAATGAAAAGAGCATACTGACCAAACAACTGTTTCGTCAGAAAAGTACCTATCTGCCAGTCTTTGAAAACGTTCCGGGATTTTCTCTCGAAACCCTCCCGTGGAGTTGGTATCAACACGCTGCCAGAGAAGGATCTTTCTGCTTCTTCCAAGCTTATAATTCGATTCCCGAGCGCAGGATCCATAATCTGCACACGATCTCTGCGGATACGCACTAGCACCACATAGTGGGAATTATCCCAGTGTAGAATAACGGGTTTCCCAATATTCCGCAGTTGTTCCAAAGATCCTGCCTTATAGGCGCCAACCTCCATACCTTCGGATTTCAAAAGATTACGTACTTGGGCTAAATTGAGGCCTTCACGCCCAGGCTCCACGAGCATCCTCAAATCAGAAATAGTTTGATAGCGACCATATTTCTGAAGTATAGAAGCACTAACACCCAACCCACATTCTGTTTGGGTAGCCTGAATCACAACTGGGAATACCATACACATACCTCAATTTGCTTAGAACTAATATATTTATATTAATACACATAATAATTAATCGAATATTCCTAGCACACACCATAAATATAGACCAGCAAGTACTTTTATAATAAAATGAAACAAATATGATTATAACGTACATATTTCGAATATGTATAGATTGATATATAGACGAAGTAGCGATCCCTTCCAGACAATCAACTCAAGAAACAACACATAATTTGTTATGTTACCATCTGCAAGGAATCGCTACCTCATAAATTAGAGACAATAACCCTATTACCCTATAGTAACTTTATTTATTGTAACTAATTATTAATGAATTGATGTCAAGAATTAAAAACAGGTTGAGTACCACAGCCAGAAAGGAACACCAGTAATAGGTCCAGCTTTGGAGCACTTAGCAGGATCAGATTTTTTCCCTGCACCGTTAACCTCAACAATCTCCTGTTCAGTGAGCTCTTCCAGAAGAACATTATCCTTGAGCATAAGTTTTCCTCCTAATTTTTCAAAATTTTAAGGCTATATGTCCCCTATAGAAGTATCATCAGTTCTTGCAAACTGGATACATATAGACAACATTCATAAAAACGCCCTACTAACCTATCAGCTATTAATTAGAAGCTTCACCAACTCCAAACTTTGCTGATGGGTTAAACCTAACAACCCTAGAAGGATGAATTCAAGAGGGATTTTAATTAATTTAAACTATTCTAAATGAATATATTCCATAAGTCTACTTCATATATAAAGTGTATTGCATGATGTTTGAAATCGTCATTTAAGCCGATATATCAGGATGAAATCGAAAATTGTGGGCATGCATTCAAAAATTAATAACAGTGTTTGAATGACTGAAAAACAAACAGTGTGTACATAGTGGAGAGCCCCGAAAAATATTTTTAAAAAATTTGTCCCGCATCGTGTCGCATCCACTATTTTAATAACGAAATTATTAAATTATCTTAGATGCATCATATAAATTTATTGAGAATAATGTAAAATTCAATAAACTTTAACATCTATAGATAGATAATTCTTCATAAGTGGCACACATTTAGCTCACCTTGTTAGTTTTCTAGATGCCATGTTAAGCAGTTGTTTTCGTACGAATAGGGGCACCTTCACGCACAGTAATTACAGGCAAGAACAACAACGTTTCCCGGTTGTCGAGTCATAGACTATTTGAGAAAATCCTTCTACTCATGTACACAAATTCATTTCCCTATGGTCGTTGTTTGGAAGTGAAGGAGACGAGCTGCTTTTCCCAAAAAACCGGCTGACAGTTCTGTCGGCGTAACTTGGGCTCATTCTGCTATTTTGTACTCACTAGAGGCAGAAATTTGACCCTTATGATACTTTTTCGCATCACCTTTAAGCCTGCTCATTGAGATGGGTTTGGCAGCAACTTAGTGATTGGCCGACTTTACATCATGAGCTAGATGAATAACTTCATGCCGATAACCGCTGGTACACTTGTGCGGATTATGATCACCTCTTGAAAAGTTCCACGCTATACTAATCATACTCATACGGATTTCTATTTCCTTTCTGACCGTGAGTATTGAGTATCTGAAGGTAGGCATTCAGTGTTCACAAACACGGGGGGGGTACCCCGCCAATGAACCCCTCTTGAAATTCTCTATAATATGTTTTACGATTTTCTGTAAAACACGATATAAAGTCACCAAAGATTTGCAAGATAAAATCAGTTATTGTTACGTAAAGTTATTGGAGAAAGGTGGTAGTCATGAAGGACTTTACATTATATATGCTGTTGGGCGCAATTATGTTTATTTTCGCTATAGTAGCTTATTGCGTAAATTCCACTGAGGGATTTTGGTTTTTTCTAATAGTAGGTTGCGTTTTCGAAGTATATGGAATTTATAAACGTCTCAAAAAGTAAACGCTACTCTTACTGTGGTTTTAACAACGGTTGGACTTATAGTTTATGCGATTTTCATTGCCCACATCTATAACCACCATTCTATAGTGTGCGATACCACGCGCGAGGTACACCTGAAATTTTTAGCCACCTGCTACTCTCAGCGGCCAGATTAGTGTCGAGAGTAGTTATATGTACGATAAAGATACTCTCATGAGCAGTGACATGAAAAAGGGTAGTAGCGTTATTTTCCGCATAGCTTTAGATCACCTTACGGTCCCGGGCATATTAACGCTAATCATTGTCAGCAAGCTAGAATCGTTGTGACGCGGACTTTCCGTTAGCTTCCTGTTTCTGGTCGTTGCTGTAGACGCCCACTTCTTTCTGGTGCACCGCATTCTACCCTTATTACCTCAGTAGTCTTGGCGGCTACATCTATGATGGTCATAGCCTTGTGAGGTTCTTAGAGTTCAGTGGGCGTATTGCATCAACATACCCTATCCACCTACCTCTCAGATCCATGGCAACCACTTCTACCCAAACACCACCCGGACCGTCGAGTAGCCCGAGATCGGGTAGGTCGCGTTCTCGGTGGCGGGGGCATCCGACTCGTCACCAGGAACAATACTCTCGGTCGCCTTCAGCAGCTCTTCCATGAGCAGGCGCAGCTCCAATCGGGCCAGCGGTGCACCCGGGCAGACGTGAATACCATCGCCATACACCAGGTTGCGGGACTGGTCACGATGCGGGTTATAGGTGAGCGCATCCTCGAACGCGTCTTCGTCACGGTTGGCACTCGACCAGTTAATCGTCACCCGCGAATTAGCCGGAATAGTACGCCCACCCAACACGGTATCCTCGGTAGTCACGCGGCGGTTCGTCACCAGCGGGTCTTCAAGGCGCATAATCTCCTCAACCGCGGCGGCGATCTCCGCATGCCCCTCCCCCAGTGAGTCACGCAGCCGCGCTTGCTCCTGCGGGTTGCGCGCCAAAAAGTTCACGATAATCCCGGCGCACGCCGAAACGGTCGAAAGCTCCCCCACCGTCCAGTTACGAATCAGGCTCACAATCTCTTCATCAGTCATGGTGCGCGGCTCCTGACCGGGCAGCTGCACGGTGTCGGTCAACAGCTCGGCGGTCACATCCTGCGGGTTCCCGGCGGCAGCCTGCTCGCGGCGCGCATCCAGAAGCTCACGAATATAGGTGTCAAACTCAAGGGCGACCTTGCCGATCTGCTCGCGGTCGCGGCGCAGCGTAGCCTCGCGGTTCTTCTCAATCCACTCGATCAGCGGCTTCTCAAGGCTCGCAGGCCAGCCCATGAACGCATTTTGAATGCGCATCGCATAAGCCTGCGCGAACCCATCCATCACATTAACCTCGGTACCGCGCGGCAGATCGGCCACCAGGTTCTTGACGACCTCACGAATTTTCGGCTCAAACTCCCTCAGGCGCTCGGGCGTGAAGTATTTGTCGTTCACGGCACGGAACGTTGTGTGTTCGGGCGCATCCATACCGTTCGGCACGGCAATATGCCTCGTCGAGACGACATTCGAGTAAATTTCGGGATGATCGAGCACATGCTGCACATCAGCGTTCTTGAACACGGAGTAGCCCATGAACTCGTCGTGCGCTACGGGACAGCGGCGGCGCATCTCGTCATAAGCGGCCACCTGGTTCTTCTGAACCTTCTCGCTGCGCAAATCCCAATCATTTTTTACGTTGTCTGTCACGACTTTCTGCCTTCTAGAAGTCACAGGTATGCGGGCGCCGTCAAGTATGCGCGACCGTGCGCTATCCGTGGATTCGGCAGCGGGAATATCGCGCGACGGCACCACAACCGAAGGATAGTTATAACATCTTTGACACTATCACTTATCCCTCGCCCTCGCAGGATAGGGATGCCTTTGCTGGGTGGGGCTGCAAAGCCTAGAGCTATCGCCGGTTTACTCCCGTAAGACGATCATATACCGCACGTTTGCAGATTTAACATATGCGTACAGTAAAGTTAGAAATGCCCTTTCTGCAGGGTAATCCCACAGCCACTTTGCGAAGAATATCCTGTGGAGATTCCCAGGGCGGAAAGGCGGTGGGATACGATGTCTTTCTACGACTACGTAGAAACGGCCCAAGCGCTCTTGGTAAGTTTTGCCCTTACCGATGGAGCTGCTCAGGCCGTCTCGTACATCATGAGCTTTGCTTCAAGCCTCATTAAGCTTCTGAAGTAGTGCTCTACCTACCAGGAAGGCTCAGTAGTTACCGCTGCTGAGTCTTCCGCTGTACGCAGGTAACTTTGCGAAGATATGTTAAGACTAACACAAGCATTCTCTATCAATAACATCACCTTGAGTAGGACATATGACTGGTCTAGACCCCGTAGAAGAATACGAAGAGCTACTTGATATTGAGACTCTGCGTAAAGCCCGTGCCAAAGATGATGGTTATCGCATCTCTCTTGAAGACTTCCTAAAACAGAATCCGTAAACCGCATCCAGCGGTCTTATTTATCCGTGAGCAGGTGGTTTTCGGTACAAGCAGATCGGAAAATCCTACCTGCTCGCGAGCTAAGAGGGGTGCCGTCTACCGAGTAGCCGCAAACGGATAGGCGGCGCCTGAGATAACGCCCGCCTCCACGTCTTCCAGGGTTTTGCCGCGGGTCTCGGGCAGGTTACGCCACATGAGCACGGCGATTAGCACGTTCACCACCATGAACCCGAAGAATGAGCCGGTCAGCCCCAGCGCACCCAGAATGACCGGGAATACGAGGGACAGCATGCCGTTCATCATCCAGCCGCAAAATGCGGAAAGACCCATGCCTACCGCCCGCACCCGAAGCGGGAACAGCTCGCTCATCAGCACCCACGTCGAAACGTTCAGGCAGGTCTGCATCGACCCCACAAACCCGACCACAAGCGCCAGAATAATATAAGGACGCGCAGGGCTACCCTCCGGCAGGAGCATAGACGCTACCCCGATCAGCAGGTGGAAAAACGCGGTCAGCGAATACCCAGCGATCACCATCGTGCGGCGGTTCACGCGTTCCATCATGCGCAGCGAAAAGATTGAGCCGACCACGGCGATAGCGCCCGGCGCGATATTCGCAATGAGCGCCGAGCCCTCGTCAAACCCAGCTTCTTTGAGCACCTTAATGCCGTAGTACATGATGGAGTTAATACCGGTGAGCTGCTGCCCGGCACCCACCAAAATACCGACCAGCAAAATCCGCACAAACCATTTTTCACGCAGGATTTTACCCGTGCTACCCCTAGTCTCCGTGCCGATTTGGATGCGCGTTTCCTCAAGTGAACGCGCAATGTCCGCAATTTCGGCATCAGCACGTTCGGCGGGGCGGATGCGCCGCATAATAGCGCGCGCATCCTCGGTGCGCCCCTGCGCGATAAGCCAGCGTGGGGATTCGGGCATGCGCAGCATACCGATGAAAAGCGCGAGCGCAGGCAGGGCGCAGACGGCGAACATCCACCGCCATACGCTATCGTGTTCGCCCCAGAGGTTGCCGATGATGGCATTCACGATGAATGCGGCTAGCTGCCCTCCGACGACCATGAGTTCGTTACGCCCGGAGAGTGAGCCGCGAATTTCGTAGGGTGCAAGTTCGGCGAGGAATACGGGTACGACTGCGGATGCGCCTCCCACAGCGAGCCCGAGCATCGTACGACCCATCAACAGTACAGCAATGCTGGGAGTGAAGACGCATGCGAGCGCGCCCGCGATGAAGAGGATTGAGAGTCCGATGATGGTTCTGCGTCGTCCGATGGCATCTGAGATGCGCCCGGTGACCATGGCTCCGAGGGCGGCAGCGAAGGCGAGGGAGCCTGTGACCCAGCCTTGAATGGTGTTGTCCATGCCGAGTTCGCGACTCATGGGGTCGAGGGCGCCGTTGATAACGCCGGTATCGTACCCGAAGAGGAGCCCACCGAAGGTTGCCACCAGCGCGATAACCCCTAGACGGCGGGTGTGCGCGCCCTGCCCGAGCGGGGGTAGTGCACTGGCGCGGTTCGGCGGCTCGGTGGTGATGCTCATGCGGGTATTTTTATCTTTCATGCGGGTCTTGTACGGCACAGGTTGAGAGACCGCACAGTCTTTAAACGCTTGCTGGCTTGGGTATATTCCGGATTAGTTATATTTCCAGCTGGCTATATTCACGGCTGCTCAGAAAAGCGCGATGCTTTCGGGCGCCGGGAAAATCTCGTTGAGCCGCACCAGTTCGTCATCGTTGAAACGCACGCTTGCGGCCTGCGCGTTTGCGTGTACTTGTTCGGGGGCGGTTGCCCCGGCGATCACGCTGGCGACGGGATTCTGCTGTTTGAGCCAAGAGATGGAGGCTTGAACCTCAGAGATCCCCAGATCGGCACAAAATTCGTGGTAGGCATCGAGTTGTTCCCAATCGGCTTGCGCGAGTACCTGCGCTTTGGAGTGCGACAGACGTGACCCTGCAGGGATGCTGTCGCGGCGGTATTTTCCGGTCAAAAGCCCGTTGGCGAGCGGGAAATACGGGAGAACCCCGAGCCCGAAGTGGCGGGCGGCGGGAAGAATTTCGAGTTCGGCACGGCGGTCCAGCAGGTTGTAGTGGTTTTCGGCGGCGATAAACCGCTCAGTGCCGAGTTCGCGGGCGAGGTGCTCGGCGTGGGCAAGCTGCCACCCCGCAAAGTTGGAGTGCCCCAGGTAACGCACCTTTCCGCTGGTCACGAGCGTGTCGAGCGCAGACAGGGTCTCTTCCAGCGGGGTGTTCGGGTCGGGGCTGTGGTAGAAATACAGGTCAATGTACTCGGTTCCCAGGCGGCGCAGTGAACCTTCGACGGCACGCATGATGTATCGGCGTGAGCCGCGTGCATCCCAGTCGTTGCCGTTGAGGGTACCAGTAGGGAGCCCGAATTTGGTGACGATGATCAGGTCATCGCGGTTGAGGTTGAGTTTGCGCATCGCGGTACCGAACATGGTTTCTGAAAGCCCGGGTTCGGCACCGTACAGGTCGGCAATATCGAAGAAGCCGATGCCCGCCTCGACTGCGGCGGCGATAACGGCATTGGTGCCTTCCTGAGTTTGAGTGGGGGTGCCGGGGCGTCCCAGGTTGTTGCAGCCGATTCCGACGGAGGGCACGACCAGCCCGGAGTTACCCAGGCGTGCATATGCGGGAGATTCGATGCGTTCCATACATTTACTCTACCGTGTTTGACAGTATGTGGTCGCAACATGACGTTCACGGCGCTCTGCAACTCCCTAGAGTAAGACCGGAAGCAGATAAAGAAGGGCCCCGACATATGCGCATATCCTGTGAACCTGCAGACTCACGGGTAGAGGCGGTCGGGGGACTCTTGCACATAGTTTACACGACATGTTTTCTCAGAACAATACCCGGTTTTTTCCTTGTAGAATGCCTTCTCCCGCGAGCAGATAGTTTTGTGATGAGCAGATAACATTCCGCTATCTGCTCGTCGAAATATTATCTGCTCGCGGCTGAACTTGCGGCCAAATCAGGTGGAGGTTTCAATTCGCCGATCCGCACCTCCGCGAGCCCGTATGACGTATTGTTTCGCCGCATCCCACAATATTAAGCGGTTATGACCGCTCGACGACATGTGTTGACATATTCTTGCTGACACCGCGCATCCTGCCTAGAATAGGAACGTTATCTATCCAGAGCGACCGAGAGATCTGGCTCTTAGACGTCGCAGCAACCTCGCCAGCCTCCACCCATTGGGTGGACGGACAAGGTGCTCCCGCCAGAACCGATAGAAGTGAATTCCCTTCGCGTCTTGCTAAGATTCGGCGTACCTTCGGGCACGCTTCTATCGGGTGAACACGGAGGAATGAAAATGACGACAGTTCACCCGGCTCTTTCTTACGAGCTGTATCCGCCACGGTCGCACGCAAGCTGCGATTCCCTGCTCAAAACCATTACCGAGCTTGAGCAAACCAACCCGGATTACGTTTCCGTCACCTATTCGGGCGATGCGCAGCGCCGCCAAAAGACGTTGGCTCTGCTCGATCACCTGGTACATGAAACATCGCTGAACCCGCTGGCACATCTAATCTGCGTGGGGCATTCCGTGGCCGATTTGGAACGCTCGGTTCGTCTGATTCTGGGGCTTGGAGTACGCGGGTTCTTGGCGCTGCGCGGCGATATTCCACCCGAAAACACGCGCTCGCTTGAGCTGCCTTTTGCCCGTTACCTGGTGGAGCTGATTCGCAGGGTGGAACGTGAGGATTTCGCGCATCTTGCCGCGGGGAAGGTATCGATTGGGGTTGCGGCATACCCGCATAAGCACCCCGAGTCTTCCTCGCTTCTTCAAGACATTGAGATTCTGCTTTCAAAGCAGCGTGCCGGGGCGGATTTCGCCATCACCCAGGTTTTCTTTGAGACCGAGCGCTATTCGGGGTTGGTGGATGCTGCGCGCCTTGCCGGGGTGGAGATGCCCATTATCCCCGGTATTATGCCCGTTACCTCGCTGACTCGGCTGACGAAGCTGTGCGAGCTTGCCGGGCTTGAAGTACCGCGCAAGCTGGCGCATCGCCTGGAAACCGCGAGTGAGCCGCGCGAGATGCACCGCATCGGCGTGGAACATGCACTCGACCAATGTCGCAAGGTGCTTGATGCTGGCGCCCCCGGCCTGCATTTCTTCACATTTAACGAGCATGAGGCTGTGCTGGACGTCCTCGAAGAACTCGACGTTCCGCGCTACTCGAACCGTTTCAAACTCCCCCTAAGCGATCTTCAATACCTCTAAACTCCCCTTTTATTTGACACCCTCCCACAGTAAGGAACTAGGATGACCCGCACCCCATTCCCCGCAGCAACCATCGTCGGTTACCCCCGCGTGGGCCGTTTCCGTGAGCTGAAGAAGGCACAGGAAGCGTTCTGGAAAGGCAAAATCACGCAGGATGAACTGCACCAGGCGGCCGCAGATGTGCAGCGCACCTACTATGACCGTGTGATCGAGCGCGGTCTTAGCGTAACCGATTCGTCTATCCCGGCGACTTTCTCGTACTACGATCAGGTGCTCGATGCCGTGCGCCTTTTCACCCTCGTGCCCAAGCGTCTTGCCGACGCCAAGGATGCGCGCGGCCTGCTCGATCTGCCCGGGTACTTTGCTCTAGCGCGCGGCACCGAGACGCTGCCTCCGCTGGAGATGACGAAATGGTTCGATACGAACTACCACTACTTGGTGCCCGAGATCGGTCCGGATACCGAGATCAAGCTGAATCTTGAGGCTATTGACGAGCAGCTTGAAGTCGCCAAGGAACATGGGGTGACGGTGCGCCCGCAGCTGGTCGGCCCGCTCACCCTGCTTCTCGGGGCAAAAGCCGAACAGGGTTCGCCCGAAGGGTTCACACCGCTGGATCGCCTGGACGATTTCGTGAAAGCCTACCAGCAGGTGCTCGCCGAGCTGGCGGCACGCGGCGTGCAGTGGGTGCAGCTCGACGAACCCGGCCTGACCGTGGACCGCGACATTCCCAACGCCAAAATCGCCGAATTGGCGCGTAAAACTTACACCGCGTTGGCAGCCGAAACGAACCGTCCCGCAATCCTGGTGACAAGCCCCTACGGCAATCTGCGCGAGAACCTGCCCGCGCTGTTAGACACCGGTATTGAGGCGCTGCATCTCGACCTGGTTTCCACCCTCTACGATGCCGAGGCGCTGACCGCCTTCAAAGACTCCGGCGTAACCCTGGTGGCGGGTGCCATTAACGGGCGCAATATTTGGCGTGCCGACCTGCGAGCGCTCCTGCACGCGCTCCAGAACATTAACGGCGGCGCGGTGGCGGTTGCGTCCTCAACCTCGCTGCAGCATGTGCCGCACGATCTCGACCTTGAAGACCCCGCCGATGTGCCCGTAGACGGTCTGGCTTTTGCCGACCAGAAAGTCGCCGAGGTCGTGACTCTTGCCCGCGGTCTTGCCGACGGTGAGTCTGCGGTTGAAGCAGAGTTGAAGACCGCCGACGAAGCGCTGGCACGTTTCACGGCGGACCCGCGTAAGCATAATGCCGCAATCCGCGAGCGTGCCGCATCCGTGAAACCGCAGGATTTTGAGCGTCCCGAACTGAAGATCCGCCGGGATGCCCAAGCCGATCTGAATCTGCCGAAGCTGCCGACCACAACCATTGGTTCGTTCCCGCAGACCGGCGATATTCGCCGCCACCGTGCAGAGGCGCGTGCCGGTAAAATCACGCAGCAGCAACTTGACGAGTTCCTGCGTGAAGAGATCGCCTCCGTTATTAAACTCCAGGAAGATTTGGGCCTGGATGTGCTCGTGCACGGTGAGGCCGAACGTAACGACATGGTGCAGTACTTCGCCGAAAACTTCGATGGTTTCGCCACGACTAAGCACGGCTGGGTGCAGTCCTATGGTTCACGCTGCACCCGCCCGTCGGTGCTGTTCGGCGATGTGAAACGCTCAGGTGAAGGGCTGCGCGGCGAGGCCGTGACCGTGCCCTGGATTTCCTACGCCCAGTCGCTCACCGATCGTCCCGTTAAGGGCATGCTGACCGGTCCGGTGACTATTCTGGCTTGGTCGTTCGTGCGTGATGACCAGCCGCGCGAGGAAACCGCGAATCAGGTTGCATTGGCGCTCGCCGACGAAATCGCCGATTTGGAAGAGGCGGGCATCCGCATTATTCAGGTGGATGAACCGGCACTGCGTGAGCTTCTGCCGCTGCGCCGTGACGAGCAGCCCGCGTACCTGAAGTGGTCGGTGAATGCGTTCCGCCTGGCGACGAGCGCGGTCGAGGATAAAACTCAGGTTCACACCCACCTGTGCTACTCGGAGTTCAACGAGATTATTGATTCGATTAATGCCCTGAATGCGGATGTGACCAGTATTGAGGCGGCGCGCTCGCATATGGAGCTGCTGGCGGATATTCCCGAAAGCTATGTTTCGGGGCTGGGCCCGGGCGTGTGGGATATTCACTCGCCGCGTGTGCCTTCGCAGTCCGAGGTTGAGGAGCTGATCCGTGCCGCGATTGGGTACGGAACCATCTCTGACCTGTGGGTTAACCCGGATTGCGGTTTGAAGACCCGCGACTACGAGGAGACGAAGAGGACGCTGGAGAACGTGGTGGCCGCAGCGAAGAAGGTTCGGGCGAGCCTGTAGTCTCTGGCGCGGAGCCTCTCCCCTACCCCTATAAAGTGCCTTAATTACAGGCTTAAACAATCACAATAATTCCGCGAGCAGGTAGGATTTTCCTACCTTATCGG
>NZ_KV797630.1:79559-108154 GCF_001809415.1 Rothia sp. HMSC058E10
TATCGGCAAAATCCTACCTGCTCGCGGTTATATAGAGGGCATGCGCATCCAACATAGGCATTTATGGTCCCTAAGACATAGTCCTATCTCACATAAATAAAAAATTTACTGTTTTTACAGCCTAAAATTGTTATTCACAGAATAATCATTCTGAACATATGTTCACTTCTAGTTTAAGTAACCTGTACATATGCTCTTAAAATTACTATTTCTATAGGTACCTATTCCTAAAATGCGAGCATGACTACTACAGATTCTCCAAAGAAGAAGGGTTCTGTACCCCGCTGGCTTGCTATCCCGACAGCAAAACCTCAACTGAACACAGCAGAGGTCGCATCGAAGTACCCACGCCTACGTTTTCAGGTTTTTATGGGTATTTTTATCGGGTACGCAACGTTTTATCTGATTCGCAATAACGTTCCGCTTGTTACGCCGATTCTGACTCATGAACTCGGTTTTAGTAATGCGGCTATTGGTGCGCTTTCTACGGCGTTGCTTTTAGCCTATGGTTTCAGCAAATTCTTTACCGCTATGATTTCTGACCGCTCTAATGCGCGGTTATTCCTCCCCATAGGGTTAGTACTTTCTGGTATTGCAAACGTTCTGCTCGCTATCGCCGGGTACATGGGATCCGGTGCGGCAGCTGCAGGATACGGGGCCGCAATCGCATCCACTATGGCCGCCATTATGGTCTTCAACGGTATCTTCCAGGGTATGGGGTGGCCGCCGTCAGGCCGCGTGCTCGTGAACTGGTTCTCAACGAGCGAGCGCGGGTCTAAGGTTTCTCTCTGGAACACTGCACATAACGTTGGTGGCGCGCTCTCGGGTCTTTTGGTTGCCTGGGGTTTCACGCTCTTCGGTAAAACCTGGCAGGTTGCTTTTTGGTTCCCCGCCGTGATTAGCTTTGTGCTTGCTTTTGTGGCGTGGCTGCTGATTCGCGATAATCCAGAGGCTGAGGGTCTGCCCACTATTGACGTGTATCGCAACGATCCCCACAAGGTTGAGTCCACGGACGAAGACCGTTCTGAATCAACATGGACGACTATTCGTAAGCATGTGCTGACTAATTCGACCATGGTGTATCTGGCTCTTGCTAATGTCTTTGTGTACACGCTGCGCTACGGTGTGCTGGTGTGGGCTCCTAAATATCTGCACGATGTGCGCCACGCCTCCCTTGAAGGCGGTATCGCTGGGTTCTCAATCCTGGAGCTTGCCGGTATTGGCGGCACTATTCTCTGCGGTTTCGTCTCTGACTATGTCTTCAAGGGACGTCGTTCACCCGCGGGTATTCTCTTCTTGATTGCTACCGTAGGCGCTATTTTGCTGTATTGGCTGCCTTCAGCCGATGCTCCGCTCATTATCGCCTATATTGCGTTGGCGCTGATTGGCGGTCTGATTTATGGGCCGGTGATGCTGATCGGTTTGCAGGCTATCGACCTGTCGCCTTCACATGTCGCGGGTACCGCCGCAGGATTTACCGGTCTTTTCGGGTATGCTCTGGGCGCTACGTTGGCTTCTACCGGTATCGGCATCATTGTGGATCACTGGGGCTGGAGCACCGCCTTCATCTTCATGATCGTGTGCTCGGGACTGGCTATTGTGTTCCTCTGGCTTGTTAATGGGGCCGAGAAGCGCATGATGGCTGAGAGGGATAAGAAACTCGCTGCAGAAAACGCATAGACGTAATTTCAGTTTCCGCGAGCAGGTGGTTTTTGATTCGAGCAGGTAGGATTTTCCTACCTTATCGGCAAAATCCTACCTGCTCGCGGTTACCTTTAAGGGGCAAAGGGTGCCAACGTTCATCGAATTACGCCCCTGAGGGAATATGCCGAAGAGGTGTTATCTTCAAGGTTCTCGCGCCATAAAGCCCCTAGAATGGGGTCATGGATAATGCAAAGAACTCTGGAATTACGACCGAATGGGTCGATAAGGCGGTTAAACCGGGCGATGATTTCTTCCGCCACGTGAACGGCCGCTGGCTCGATACCTATGAAATTCCCGCCGACCGTTCCAAAGACGGCGGGCTGTACACTCTGCGCGATGATGCCGAAAAGCATGTGCGTGAGATTGTTGAGCGTATCGCCAAGGAACAGCCTGAATCCCGCATCGGCGCGCTCTACAACTCTTTTATGGACACCGATAAGATCGAGTCCGACGGGTTGGAACCGCTCATACGCGAGGTCGCCCCGATTCTCAACGCCGCCACAAGCGACCAGCTCGCCGTCACTCTAGCGCTCCTCTCACGGGCTGGGCTGGCGCAGCTTCTCGGGTGGTACACCAGCATCGATCAGAAAGACCCCGAGCACTACGTCTTTTACCTCACCCAGGCCGGGTTGGGTCTGCCCGATGAGGCGTACTACCGCGAAGAGAAGTACGAGCAGGTGTGCGCCGCGTATATCGAGCATATCGCCACCATGTTCGAGCTGACCGGCCTTGCTGAGAGCTTCAACCTAACCCCTATGGAGGCGGCACAGCTCATTTTCTCGCACGAGACCGAGATCGCCGCGCATCACTGGGATGTCGTGAAAAACCGTGATGCAGAGGCGAAATATACCCCCGTCAAAGCCACCGAACTTGACGAGAAGTTCCCCGGTTTCCCGCTCCAGCAGTGGCTTCTTGCGCTGGGGGCAGACCCCAAAGAGCTGGGCACGGTCATTGTTTCTCAACCTTCTTTCCTGGAGGGCGTGGCGAACATATGGCAGTCCACCCCGCTGATGACCTGGAAACTCTGGGCCCTGTGGTGCGCTATCCGTTCCCGCGCGCCCTACCTGCCGGATGCGTTCGTACAGGAAAACTTCAATTTCTACGGTCGCACCCTCTCGGGAACTGAAGAGCTGCGCGAACGCTGGAAACGCGGCGTTGCGGCTGTGGAGAACGCGCTCGATCAGGAGCTCGGCAAGGAGTACGTGGCGGTGCATTTCCCGCCGGAGCATAAGGAGAAAATGCTCAAGCTGGTCAATAACCTGCTGGAAGCATACCGCCGCTCCATCACAAACCTGGATTGGATGACCGAAGCCACCCGCGAGAAGGCACTGGAGAAGCTCTCGAAGTTTGTCACGAAGATCGGCTACCCGGATGAGTGGCGCGACTACTCGAAACTGACCCTGGTGCCCGGTGACCTGTTCGAGAACCTGCGCCGCACCGCCGCCTTTAACAGCGATTTCATGATCGATCGCGCTGGCGACCCGGTTGATAAGAACGAATGGCTGATGTCTCCGCAGACCGTGAACGCCTACTATATGCCGCCCGCTAACGAGATTGTGTTCCCTGCGGCTATTCTGCGCCCGCCCTTCTTCGACCCTGAGGCCGACGACGCAGCGAACTACGGCGGCATCGGCATGGTGATCGGTCACGAGATCGGCCACGGGTTTGACGATAAGGGTGCGCTCTATGATGGCGACGGTGCGCTGAATAACTGGTGGACCGAGGAGGATTTCGCCGAGTTTACCAAGCGCACGAGCGCGCTGGTGCAGCAGTATAACGCCTACACCCCGGCGAACCTTGACCCGCAAAAGTTCCGGGTGAACGGCGAACTAACTCTGGGCGAGAATATCGGCGACCTTTCGGGTCTGTCGATTGCGTTGAGGGCCTATGAGATTGCGCTTGCCGAGCAGGGCATCACCTCGCTGGAGGATGCGCCGGTCATTGACGGTATGACGGCCGCGCAGCGCCTGTTCTGGTCTACCGCGCAGGGATGGCGCACTAAGTCACGCCCGCAGCATGCGGAGATGATGATTTCGGTGGATCCGCACTCCCCCGACGAGTTCCGGGTGAACGGCGTGGTGCGCAATATCGACGAGTTTTATGATGCGTTCGATGTTCCTGAGGACAGCAAACTGTACCTAGCGCCTGAGGATCGCGTGCGTATCTGGTAACCGCCTGCCAGCTCCCAATAGCGCGAGCAGATAGCGAATTGCTATCTGCTCGTGGGAGTTAAGAAGCGCCGCATCACCCAAAGCACCGCAGCTGTGAGGGCTAAGGATGCGGCACATACGAACGCATATGCTCCGGTATCTACCCGCGCACTTAGATGTGAGAAGAGCAAATTTCCCAGAGATGTAAAAAGCGCTGCCGCTAAACTAAAGACAGACATTACTTTTCCAATATGCCCAGCGTCGCTCTTCTTCTGCAAATCCGAGAAAAGACCAATAGTATAGATAACAATAATTCCACTCACTATACTTTGTGCAGTAATAACGCTGATAATTCCGGGTATAAGTGCCAATACATACGCGCCACCGATAACCAGCAGTAATATTTGTGGATGCGCCCATCGCCTCAGCGCAGGTATGCGGTTGAGAATAAAAGATGCAGCCACGGCGCCCATAGTTCCCATAAACATACCAAGACCGTAAACTTCTTGCCCTAACCCCAAGTAAGCAATTCGCCCTAGAAGCAGGAAAAGGGTTGAGGCACCCCACATATTGAGGAGGGCGGCGAAGATAAGTTCGCGTCTAAAATATGCACTAGAGGCTATATATACTAGTCCAAACCATAAATCGTGAACTATATGCGTTTTTTGGAATACTTCGGAACCCTCCGAGCGTCGGGTAGCGACAGACCCAGCGGGCACCATAAAAGTGAGTACCAAAGACAGAATAAATGACACCAGATTGACGATGATTGAAAGCTCTAGGGCATTCGCAAAATTCTGCATGAGAATCATGGTTCCCACGAGGGGGCTCACAGCACGGGATAGTTCTCCCACCATCGAATAGGTGCTATTGTATTTTTCAAATTCTCGATGTCCAAGAATTTCAGGAATAATAGCGCGGCTTGTGGGGCTGTATGCGGTCGCGGCTAAAGACATGAGAGCCGAAAGAATAATCAGTATATAAACGATAAATTCTCCGTGTGCTGACAATAAAAGAATAAGAGCGCATAGGCAGCAGAGGCTATTAAAAATATCGTAGAAAATCAGCAGAGACTTTTTCTTAAACCTGTCAATGACAACAAATCCAAGAATGCTGGCGAGGAATATGCCCGCACCGCTACACGCATTCATCACCCCAACCATCTGCTGACCGGCGTGCTGGCTGATATACCAGGTCACCACAATGGTGTAGGCGACGGTGCCTATGCGTGAAAGCGCCGTCGCCGGGATGAGATAGTACGCTCTGCTGTACCTCACCATGTTCCGCAAAACCTCAGAGCAGAAGGCTAGATGCTCGATCCACTACTGCTGCTAGAGCCTGAACCTACCTGGCTGCGGAAGGCTGCGGCAAACCCGCCAATAACCCAGTGCCCGTTTTCATACTTCCCTGTTATATCGACGTCGATCGTGGTGCTGCGGGAGCTTGAGGGAACATCAGCATCCCTTCCTGAGGTGGCGATAAAGCTGCCCAACCCTATGGTGAATCGGGAAGGCCAGGTGTATTCCCCGCCGGATTCCTTGGGCTTCGGTGTGGTGAGGTTGACCGTCACCTTGGGGTCTTCAAACCAGATCGTTGAAAACTGGTACGAGGACGACTTAACGGAGCTTTTATCTGTATCATTCAGCGCGGTCTGCTCGATCAGGCTGTCGTCACCGCTCTCCATCATGTACTGGGTCGCCGCAGTATAGAACGCGATACTGGAATACAGCCCTGCCACCGAGTTTTCGTCGGCGTTCTTAGGTTTGATGGGTTTGGGCACATTCTTCGCGCGTTCGGTGCGGGTCGCCTTACGATACTCCCCCGCCGAGGTATCGTATTCGTCAATCTTCGCTTCGCCACTGAAATCGCTGCGGTAGCTTGCCGTAGCATCCGTCGGGAGCGGTTTCACGCTGCCGGCGTTGGATGCGCATCCGACAAAAGCGAGCGCGGAACCTGCGCCCAACATGCCTAGGGCGGTTCTGCGGGATACAAACGACTGTGCCATAAAAAAAGACCTTTCATCGATGGCGACTATTGTTCTAACACTATTATCCCGGATACTCCCGGCCAGTACTATCCCTGGAATTAGGCACTAAGGTTACCCGCCGAGCCAAAGCTAGAAGACAAGTCGGTATTGGTGGGAATATCGATCAGCAGCCAGCGTCCGTTGTTATATCGTGCCTTAAACTCTCCGTCGTGAACGTCTTTCTTTGCCTCGCTAGGAATGTCTACCGCAGTGCCCTCATACACTACAAAATTACCTGTTGAGAATGTGGTCGTTGCCGCCCATGTGTAGACGTCACCGTTCTGGGTGGGAGTCGGGTCTTTGAGCGTAAACGTCATTTTAGGGTCTTCAAACCACATATTTTCAAGCTCTTTCACGCTGCTTTCCTCAAAGGCTTCGGCTCCGTTTATTCCTCCTACAAAGGTAATTTCTTTGAAGGGAGAGAAATCGTTGGTCATAATTCCGTAGGTGAAGGCTGCCCCAAGAAATCCAAACAAAGAGTACAGCCCGGCGGAGCTTTTCTCGGTCATCTCGGCGGTTTTCACCGGTTTCGGCACGTTCTTCGCGCGTTGGGTACGGGTTGCGCGCACGTATTCTCCTGCGGAGGTGTCGTAGCTGTTGAACGTGATCTCACCCGAATAGTCGGCACGGTAGCTCGCGGATGCGTCCGCCGAGAGCGGCTGCACGCGGGCGGCGCATCCGGCGAAGGCGAGCGCGGAACCGGCACCTAGCACGCCGAGGGCGGCTCTGCGGGATAAGGACGAGGAAGTCATAGGCGGGTACCTTTCTCATGGAAGCGGAAAATACAGCGTCGTTACCGGTATTTTCGTTCGGGGAGTGATGTTACCGTGACGGGCGCATCCTCTATTATCCCGGAGTAGAGCCGCAGTACAGGTAATTATGACACTCCTACCCAGCAACAAGCCCCGCAGACATAGATCAAGCCCGCAGAAACGCACGTGTTTCTGCGGGCTTAACCCATATTTGGCCGATGCGGTTCAGCTTGAAAGAAGTTTAGAACCCGAACCCTCCGCCACTGCCGGAACCGGTAGATGCTCCGCCACTGGCATCAGAAGATGCAGAGCTACTCACTCCAAGGTCAATCTCCCATTTACCATCTTTGTAGGTGCCTTTAAAGGTTTGCGGTCCTTCCTGATGCCGCGATTTCTCGGGGATATCCGTCACCTGACCATTTTGAACCGTAAAGCTGCCCAGATTCGCCGATACCTTTCCTTCCCATGTATAGGTGTCGCCTTCAATCTTAGGCTGCGGAGTATCAAGAGAAGCTTTGATAGTGAAGTCCTCAGACCAAAGCTTATCTGGTGCCCCAGAAGATTTCATCTGTTCTTCAGCCTTTGAGAGTTGTTCTTTGCCTTTAAGGTTGCTTTCCTTAAGAGCACTGCCGTCTGCCGTCATATAGAAATACTGGAAACTAGCAATAATAAAGGCGATATTCTGATAGAAGCCCTCCACCGATTTATCATTCAGGTTATCCGGCTTAATAGGTTTCGGAACATTCTTTGCCGGATGCTCACGGGTTGCAGGCTCATAGTTCCCGGCCGAAGTATCAAACTTCTCGAACTTCACCTCGCCGCTGTAGTCGTCACGCTTCGACGAATCAGAACCGCCACCGCCATTAGAATTACTCGTCGAGCACGCGGCAAGAGCAACCGCCGCAGAACCTGCGCCGAACACACCAAGAGCGGAACGGCGGGTCAGATAATGTGCTGGGATATTCATAGTATTCCTTTCGGCGCCTTACTTATGCCCGGATAACAATAAGATATCCGTGTATAGGGCAGAGAGCATGAGCGCTTCTTGTGGTTGGGTTACCTCTAACTATCCTGCCATGCGTCATGATTTATGCTTGGGATTGCCGCAGGTATTTCTGCATATTCCCAGGTTTGACCGCCCAGCTGATTATTTGCTGGTGGTACGCACATTCGTAATCGTGAAACCCCTTAGCGCCTTTATTTCTTTGCCTCCGGTGTAGGCACAGGCGTGGGGGTTAGGTCTTCTACACGCATCCTAAAATGCGAGAAAAGATCGGTTCTTTCGGGGGCTCCCACGATCTTTTCGGGAACGCTCACCTTACACCACCAGCGGCCGTCACGATGCACCGCGGTGAAGGTGGTCTGGGCAACTTCGTACCGTTTCGCGAGAGAAAGGTTTACGGTCTCTTTCTCGCCCACCTGAAAGGTTCCGTAATCGAGGGTGGTCTTTCCTTCCCAGGTGTAGGTATCGCCTTTGATAGTCGGTTCGGAGGTTTTGAGTGTTACTGTGACCGCGGGGTTATCGAACCAGACGCGCCCTTCACGCATTAAAGAGAACGCTTTTTCGTCTTTTTCGCCGCGCATGACGCTATGTCCCGGCTCTGCGGCGGCGCTTTCGTCATAAAGTCGGGTGTTGCCGGTGGTGTTCATATATTGGAGGGCGGCGGAAATATAGGCGATCGTATTGTAAAGCCCCTGCACAGATTTATCGTTCATATGCTCGGGTCTGATGGGCACAGGCACGTTCTGAGCCGGGTGATCACGAGTTGCTGGTTTAAAGGCTCCTGCAGACTCATCATATGTATCGAATTTAACCTCACCCGCAAAGTCGGTGCGGGTTTCATCAGAGTTTGTGGCAGATCCTTGGTTTCTTGATAAGCAGGAGGCAATAAATCCCGCTGAGCCTATGCCCAACAACGTGAGCGCGGAACGGCGGGGAAAACGACGGGAGGTGTGGGAGGGCATCGAAATGGTGTCCTTTCAGCGCCTTTTACCCGTGCATCAAGGCGCAAACTGTGGTTGGGTATATTCCCATTGTGTACATGATGTAGAAATTCATGCGAGATTTAAGCGTTCCCTGAGCAAAGATTCAGCTAAGAGCACGGAAAACCCGCAAGAACACCATGTTTCCTGCGGGTTTTCTTTAAGTAGGAACCTACACTCGGTTCTCCTAGACGATTGCGCGGTATTGCTACTGTGCACCGCCGTTGCCGGATGCGCCTTCCCCGGCTCCTTCCTGCGGAGCCTGCTGCTGCGGGGTTTGCTCCTGGTTCTGTCCCTGCTGCTGATTCTGGGAGCCACCCTGAGCGTCTGAAGAACCTCCGCTGCTTTGCTGAGGATAGGACAACCACCAGGTACCGTCTTTATAGATTCCTTTGAAGACCGCAGGCGCTTCTTCTGTCATCTTCTCTTTAGGGACATCTATAGCCTGACCCCCTATCACAACAAAGGAGCCGTTGGTAGCCTTCATCTTTCCGTTCCAAGTATAGGTGTCACCGTCAGTCTTGGGTTGCGGGGAGTCTAGAATGGCAGTCAGTTTATGGTCCTCAGCCCAGGTTTTTTGCTTTTTCCGTTCTTCAACAGCTTGTTGAACCTGATCGGCAGGGAGCTTATTCCCCTGAGGATCAAGAGCAACTTCCATAAATGGGGCAGGATCATTGGCGTTATTAAAGTACTGCCATGCCGCAACCATGTACCCGATAGCCGCATAGAAACCAGCGACGGATTTCTCACCCATCTGCTCTGGTTTGAGGGGCTTGGGGAAGTTCTTCGGGGGCTGTTCCTTGGTGCCGGGCTCATACTTACCTGCAGAGGTGTCGTAGTTGTCGAATTTCACCTCGCCGCTGTAGTCCTTTTGGTCTTGGCCACCGGATGCGGAGGAGCCTGACCCGCCAGCATTATTTGCCCCGGAACAGGCAGCAAGAGCCACCGCCGCGGAACCGGCGCCAAGGAACCCAAGCGCGGAACGGCGAGAGATATTCAATGAAGACATGCTAGTCCTTTCGGAACCCAAGCCCTGACACTCGGGTGGTATCGATCATCAGAGGTACAGCATATGCATATACCCGCTATCCATCACGATAACGAGAAATGAATACTCTCACCGTAAAATTTCGCTAGATGCCAAACAGCGAACCGGAGCTGCTGGAGCTTGACGGGCTAGCGCTACTAGACGAGGCTGAATCCTGATTTGGGTTCGTAATCATCCATTTGCCGTCCTTATAAATTCCCTTGAACGTAGCGTCATGGCTCTGTTCCTGGTTCAGTTCCCGACCCATTCCCCCGCGGCCGCCCATACCGCCGATTTTTATGGTAGCGCTTCCATCCCAGGTGTAGGTGTCGCCGTCCACCTTCGGCTGCGGGGTCTTGAGGCTACCGGTAATTTTTGTGTCATAAAGCCACATGACTCCCCCGGCACCCATCTGCTTGAGCTGCTCAAATTGCGACGCAGGCACCTTCTGCCCGGTGTTGTCTGCAATAACCTCCATCATGGGTTCGGGGTCAAAAGACTCGAAGAAGTACTGCATGGATGCAAAAAGATAGCCGATAGACGAGTAAAAACCTGCCGCCGACTTATCGTTAGCGTTATCTGGCTTCTTCGGCTTCGGCACATTTTCGGCGGGGTGATCCTTGGTTGCGGGCTTGTATTCTCCCGCAGAAGTGTCAAAGTTATCGAACTTGATCTCGCCGCTAAAGTCGGTGCGCTCGCTTTGGGAACTGACACCGTTAACGCCTCCAGAGCACGCAGCAAGCGCCACGGTTGCAGAGGCTGCACCCGCCAAACCAAACGCGGTGCGACGTGAGAGACGATACGCATGTGTGTTCATGATATGTGTTTCCTTTCAGCGCTCAGGCTCATGCTGAAACCTGGGCGCATATGCAGATGCAACTAGCAGGTCTTAAATAAATTTAGAAACCGAAAAGTGACCCGGAGCTCGATGAGCTTCCGGATGTTGAAGTGGCCTCTGGGTCTGTCATACGCCACTGACCGTCCTTATAGGTTCCCTTGATAGTTATATCGCTTGTTTGATCTTTACCCGCCTGCTGTGCAGCATCAACACTGCTCCCGATCCCATCATATTTAATGGTGCCTTTTGCATCCCATGTGTACGTATCACCATCGACTTTAGGCTGAGGAGTCTTCAAGGAGATCACGACTTTAGGATTAACGACCCATGCGAGGTTGGAGGATTTCATCTGTTTAAACTGGTCATAATTTCCTTGTGAATCCCCCAGAACTTCAATTAGTGGTTCGGGCTCTAGGTCCTCCAACAGGTACTGCATTGCAGCCGCGAGATAGCCGATCGCCGCATAGAACCCTGCCGCAGATTTTTCATTCATCTGAGAAGGTTTAACGGGTTTAGGCACATTTTGGGCAGGTTTGTCTTTGGTTGCTGGTTCATAATTCCCAGAGCGTTCGAAGCTGTCAAACTTCACTTCTCCGCTGTAATCTTTTCCATCTCCATTAGAGCACGCAGCAAGCGCCACGGTCGCAGAGGCAGCACCCGCCAAACCAAACGCGGTGCGACGTGAGACATGTAGAGCGGACATTCTTTTTCCTTTCATGGTGCGGACTTCTTAGCCCGAATATCTGTGTGGTGTTTCTAGAGTGAAAATTCTTGAGACGATCCAGATCCTGACGAACCCGAGGAGCTGCCGTAGATAACCCACCAGCGCCCTTCCGTATAGGTTCCGCGGTAGAGGGTATCTGATGTCTCTGTCTCAGACTCTCGGCTTACTCCACTCGGCCCGTAAAAGGTACCCAGCGAAAACGATATTGTTCCCTCCCAAGTGGCACTCGTACCGTTCATCGTCGGTTCCGGGCTCTTGAGAGTCGCCTTAAATTTGGGGCCGCCAAACCATGATTTACTGCTCGTGGTTTGTTGTTTCAGCTGGTTAAATTTAGATTCCAGGACATCTTTGTATTCTGGTGGAAACGCATCCGCTACAAGGCTAAAGTCCAGTGTTTCCATGGCGTACTGCATGGCTGCCGTCGTATAGCCAATCGCCGCATAGAACCCTGCCACCGACTTGTCGTTTATATCTGAGGGTTTCGTCGGTTTAGGCACGTTCTTTGACGGGTGCTCCTTCGTGGCAGGCTCATAGGCGCCCGCCGAGGTATCGAAACTCGTGAAGCGAACCTCGCCTGCATAATTGCTGGAACTAGATGAAGAACTTGAACTGGAACTAGATGGAGAGCTGGAACTAGAGCTGGATGCGGTTGCCCCCGCACTCTGCTGCTCGGATGCGATTCCTCTCACCTTCGGGGCGCAGGCGCTCAGCACCATCGCCGAGCCCACCGCACCGGCTGCCGCAAGAGCGGTTCGGCGCGAAAAATCATAGGATCTTTCTGACATATTTCATTCCTTTCGGCGTCTTAATCGTCAACGATTAAAACCCCTGTGATGTGGCTGGGTACCTTACTATTGTGCCGTTAAGCCGTGCGAACATGCGTTATATGACGTCATCATAAGCTGTTATATTTTTCTCATCGTCCCTGCGCGCACCCAAGAACCAGCGCCGAGCGCACTCCTTCCAAGGAAGGTACAACGCTATGGTGTAGCTGTAGAGCTCTGTGAGGCTACGGTCTTTGACCGAGTTTCAACGCTCCAGCGCCCGTTGGTATATGTTCCTTTAAAAACCATGTCTTCGGTATTACTTTTTTGCCGTTCCGTTAGGTCGTTTACCTGCCCACGATCGACGCGGTAGTTCCCGAACTCCATAGAAAACTTCCCTTCCCACGTGTATGTATCACCTTCCATCGCGGGCTGCGCGGTATTCAGGGAGATAGTGACGCGCGGGTTCTCATACCAGTTTTGCCCCTCCCTCATGCGCGCCAGTATTTGCTCATTTGAGGAATTATGAACATAGTGTTTCTCGTCCTCGGTGAGCGCGCTGTCATCGTAGGGACCGGTGTCACCAGTGGCGAACATATACTGCATAGCGGCGGCGATATAGGCTAGGCTCGCGTAAAACCCGGCAACGGACTTTTCATCTGCATTCTCAGGTTTGATAGGTTTGGGGACGTTCTTGGGAGGGGTGTCTCGTGTGGCGGCTTCAAAACTGCCAGCAGAATTATCGTATTTTTCGAGTTTGACTTCTCCGGCATAGTCACTGCGTTCATTCGAGCATGAAGCAACCGTAAAAAGCACCGCACCGGCACCCGCAGCACCCAGCGCGGAACGACGTGTTAGCACATATTCCACCGTGATTCCCCTTTCGCGCGGCATCAAAATGCGGGAAGTCCCTTCATTATCCACCTTAAGTAGAGGTTTATATCAGATTTCAGCGGTATGCGCTCTGTGAGATTTCGCTCGATTCTGCCAGAGGATAAAGCGGGAGCGGTGCTTCGCAGACCGATCTTGACCTCCACGTATTTTTATAGATAACCCATAAAACAACGAGGTTTTTACGTTCCGCAACGAAGAAACTGGAGAAGTTATCCACAGGTATACCGGTACTTTTTTATGCAACTTTTATTGCTTTCTAACGAAAGGACGTTCTTCTGCACACTGCGCTGAGTACCATAGAAGAGTATGTTCCGACATGACGAGAGGATATCTCATGGCTGAAATCCCTACTTCCGAACCCCAAGTTGGTGCCCCGCCGGTCGTAACTCAAGCACCGCCTAAGCTTAACCAAGCGGGAGCTATCGACCTTGTAAAACGGGAAACGCGTGCCCCTGAGGTTGCAACTATCAGTCATGAAGCAGACGAACTGGCTATCACTCTCAACAACACCGATCTGAGGTCACCTTCACTTCTCGATACCCTCGAAAATACGATTTCAAGCTACGGTTCCGATACCTTCAACGGCATCGACATGGTTACCCAGCGTCTGCTGAATATGCAGGAGCTTGAGCTTGCGCCGGACTCCCCACAAACCAAAGCATCTCAAAACCTGGCAGAACTGCGTGCACAAATCAACTCGCTGGATTACAGCGCGATTGACGGTACCCCCGGTAAACGCGGCATCGCAAAACGCCTGATAGGGCGCGGCAAAAGCAAAATCGAGAAATTCTTCTACCAGTACGCCAGCGTCAACAGAAATATTGAAGGCATCAGCAAAAAACTGAAAAAATCCACCGATGCACTCGTCATGCAGCAGGCGGAACTCGTGAAACTGCGCGAGAAACTTCAGGAAGGCATGACGGATTTAAACGAGAAGATCGCAGTTCTTCAACAGTTCTCCGATATGGTGCGTGCCGCCGCCGAAGAAACTCGTCTTGAAGGAGATGAAGAAACCGCGCGCATCTACACCGAGAAGGTTCTGTATGTGACCGAACAGCGCATCAGCGATCTGCTCACTAAACTTGAAATTGCCGGGCAGGCGTACCTGACAAGCGATGTTGTCTCCAGCAACGGCAAAGAGCTCATTCGCGGTATCCGTCGTGCCGAAGACACCACCTTATGGGCATACAAAATGACCGCCTATATCGCCCGTTCCTTAGGCATGCAGGAAGCGGTTCTGCAGCAGCTTGGCGCTCTGAAGCAAACCACCGAGAACGCTATTATGCGCAATGCCGATATGCTGTCTTCGCAGGCTACGCGGATCCAGCAGATGGCGTCCCAACCCGCAATCGACCCGCAGGTTTTGGCGCAGGCACATGGAAAAGTACTTCAAGCGCTCGACGAAGTTTCCGCATTCCGCCAGGGGGCGGTAGAAGCATTCGCCCAGTCGAACCAGATGCTGCGCGAACTGACGGCAGAATCTCTTGAGCGCGTTACACGAAGGAATAATGCCCCCGAATCCCCTGCACACGCCAGCGGAACTCCCACAAACCGCGCACTCACCCAGAATTAGAGGCACACGTGGGCGTTATCAAACGGTTTTTCGGTGTGCCGGACGATTCCCCGATCCGCTCCCAACAAGAAAGCGTCACGGATGCCCCGGCGCAGGAGTATGCCTCGGCTCATTCTTCTGCCCCGGAGCCCACGTACCTGCGCCAGTCCCAGCATGTGTTGGATGATGCCTCGCATTATTTGGCGGATTTTGCCGTGTCTGTACCCCCGCGCGCACTCGTACCCGCCTTCGAGATGGTCGAAACCTACCGCAAAATAACGGCAGAAACGGGTAGTGATACCCGCGCAACCCTGCCCTCAACGACGGAATACACACTCCAGACGGCGCTAACCACCTATGTACCGAATCTGTTGACTGTCTATACCCGCACGCACAACCCCACCCCGGAGCAGACCTCCGAGCTGGTGCAGGCTCTTACTGATGCAAATCAGGAATTCGTCACAGCGCTTAACCTTGTGCGGGCAGATAACAGCCTTGAACTTGAAACGCACACCCTGTTCATGCGCAAGAGAATGGCGGTATAAATGGAACTGAGCATTGGTCAGAACGTCAATCTTACCCAGGAAGCACCCGATCTCGACCACGTGCTGGTAGGACTGCGGTGGCGCACCGACGAACCGCTTCTACGTGAATCTCTGGAGGCAGGGGTACTTCTCACCTCGAACGGCAAACTAGTTTCGCGGCAAGACTTTGTATTTGCTCACCAGGTCTTAGACCGTGCGGGCAGTGTTCGCCGCCGCGAGCTCATGGGCGACGATCAGGTGCAGTTCGATCTGCACCTTCCCACTGTGCCCCAAGACGTAGATTCCCTGGAGGTTGTGCTCTTCACAAACGGGGAAAGTACCGTGCGGCTCAACCGTGCCAGCGGGATTCGAGCACGCATGATAAACCCTGCCACCGGAAAAACAATGTTCCGTGCCCCACTCGTGCAGGTAGGTCGCAGCGCGGCGGTACGGCTGATGCAGGTGTACCAGCACCGCGGCGAGTGGAAAGTGCGGGCTGTGTGCGATGAATGGCATAGTGTTTCCGCCATGCTTCAAGGGTTCGGGTTATGAGTCGCTACAGTTTTATCACTGCCTACATAGCGGAAGCGGACCCTGAGCAGCAGGCGCATCCTCAAGCATCCCCCTCTGCTGCCGCAGCAGCAAACCGGGGGCCGCAGTCTGCAGATATTCCCTCTGACCAGCAAGGGCACCGGAGGGCGCAGCATACTCAGCAGAATATAAACCGCCAAACGGACCGAACGACGGGCGCATCCGGGACAGCGCAGCCGATGCAGCACCGGCAGATTAAGCCCCCAAATATGAGCAAATCTCGCGGGACGGCAACCTACACCCCGGAATCGGCTGAATCTTGGCAGCATTCTCAACCCGCAGACACGGCAAAAACCATAACTCCCCCATCCGAACACCTGCGTGAACCGCACTGGTGGGGTCACATCCCCAATATCACCGACGCTCACCCGAGCGAACGTCTCTTTATGCTCGATGCGGTACAAGCCGCCGTAGGAGAACTACGTATTACCGGAACCGATATGACTGCATTCCTACTGAACTGGGATGGTGAGAGTATTATGCTGTCGGGTTCATCCGCTCCCCCAACTGATGCTGCCTCTCGGATGACCCGAATATCGCTCAACGCAGCAGGCACAGTTTTGACAATTCCCCCTAAATCTTTGACGCTACTGCGATCTTTAAAACTGATCGGCAGGAATCTTCAGCTCACTAATCCCGATATGCGCATAACCCGGGATTTAGGGAAGGGTACGCTAATATTAAGTGAGGATGGTTACGTTACCTGTGCCATCGCCCTTCTCAGCGAATATCAACACCATAAATAGAAAGGAAAATATAGTGGCTGCTATTAAGCTCACCAAAGGAAACCCCATCAATCTCACCAAAGAGGCACCGGGCCTGAAAAACCTCACCATCGGCCTGGGTTGGGACCTATCCCTCGCGGGTGAAGCCTATGACCTTGACGCATCCGTCATGATCACCGACGAAAATGACAGGATCCTTTTTGACGATGCATCCCTCATCTTCTTTAACAATCCCACCAGCCTTGACGGCGCGGTCGTCCACACCGGTGACAACCGCACTGGCGATGCTGAAGGTGACGATGAGACCATTATCGTGAACCTCGATAAAGTAGACCCAAAGGTACAGCGCCTTCACATCCTCGCCTCCATCTACGAAGGCGAAAAAACCGGTAAGAATTTCGGTGTAGTACGTAACGCTTATGTACGTCTAATAAACGACGACACGAATGAAGAAATCGCTCGTTACGACCTTTCCGAAGACTGCTCGGCAGCGCCCGCTGTACTCTTCGCGATGGTGTACCGCCACAACGGCGAATGGCGTTTCAAAGCCGTAGAAGATCCATTCACCGGTGGTCTGCCGCATCTGCTGACCTCCTACGGTTTCACCGTTTAACAACCTGCCTTATCTCTAACGCGAAGGAGAGCCTTCTGCCCTCATGGCTTTATTAAAATTCTTCAAATACGACCTCTTGATTACCCTTGCGGCACTTATAGGTGCCGCCTTTTATGGTGGTATTGTCGGCATGGTATCCGCCGCGATCCTGATTGTCCTTGAGATCGTTTTCTCATTCGACAACGCGGGTGTGAACGCAAAATACCTAGACAAAATGTCGCATGCATGGCGCAATATCTTCTTGACAGTCGGTGTGCTAGTCGCTGTTTTTGGTATGCGTCTTATCTTCCCCTTCCTGATCGTCTGCCTGGCAGGCAACGTAGGTCCGGTTGAAGCTTGGAACCTTGCAATGGAACGCGGCGACCCGCATACGCCCGGAACCTACGGGTACATTTTGGAATCCGCCCACCACACCATCGCTTCCTTCGGCGGCATGTTCCTGCTCATGCTCTTCCTTTCCTTCCTCTTCGAGGCGGGTAAGGATGTCCACTGGCTATCCGTGATCGAGAAACCGCTCGCCAAAGCCGGGCACTTTGATTCCATGCCTGTATTGGTTTCCGGGGTTATCTTAGTGACGGCTTCTCAGCTTTTCGGTGCCGAGCATCATGAACAGTACACCATTCTGCTCTCGGGGCTTCTGGGCATGCTCACCTTCTTGGCGACCAACGGCCTGGCAACCTTTATGGAAGACCGAAACGAATCTCAAGAAGAATCCCTGGCGAATGTTGCCGTACTTACCGGTAAAGCAGCATTCTCCATGTTTATCTTCCTAGAAGTTCTTGATGCCTCCTTCAGCTTCGATGGCGTTCTCGGCGCATTCGCGGTAACCTCAGACCCCATTATTATTGCTATCGGTTTGGGCGTGGGCGCGCTCTTCGTGCGGTCGATGACCATTTACCTGGTCGAAAAGGGAACCCTTCAAGAGCTGCGCTACCTGGACCACGGCGCGCACTGGGCTATCGGCGTTCTCGCGCTTATGCTTCTGGCAACCCTCAAGTGGGATATTCCCGACTACGTGATCGGCCTTTCCGGCATCGTCTTTATCGCCGGGTCGATTATCTCCTCCCGCAAGGCAAACCATGCGGAGGCAGCACTCGCGGAAAAGACTGCAGAACCTGACGCTCCGGTGCAGAGCACATAACCGCAGGATCAAGGGCACATAGCCCTCAAGCAACGCGGTGGGCGACGATGCGGACGCAGCGTGCGCCGCGCATCCGCCCACCGTATTTTTATTACCACATAACTACATAACTAACGAAGGGTACAGGCACTGTGGCTATTAACCTGTCAAAAGGCCAGAAACTAGATCTCTCGAAAGACAGCTCGCTCACCCAGGTTCGTTTGGGCTTAGGCTGGGATCCCATTAAAACCAAGGGGCTCTTTGGGCGTATCAAAGAGAAAGCGGTCGATCTGGATGCTTCCGTGATCGGCTATGATGCAGCCGGTAACCTGCTTGAGGTCGTTTTCTACGGGTCGTTACGCTCGGTCAATGGTTCTATTATTCACCACGGAGATAACCTGACGGGTGCAGGCGAAGGCGACGACGAGGTTATTGATATTAACCTCCCGGGCGTGGATGCGCGCGTTGCTTTCTTGGCGCTGGTGATTACCTCATATTCCGGGGACCAATTTAGCAACGTTGACAACGCCTTTGTGCGCGTTGAAAACGTTGCTACCCGCCAGGAGATGGCACGTTTTTCGATGACGGAAAAGGGCTCACATACGGGGCTCATGGTAGCCCTGCTGGCACGCGTAGGTCGCGGCTGGGAGCTTCGGGCTATTGGAGACCCGCTGCCCGGCGCAGCACGCACCCCGCGCGATGTTATCGACCCTGTAAAAAGGTACCTTGTCTAAAAATTTGGCGTGCTGTGCACGTATTCAATAGCGGCACGTCAAGGTGTACATAGCGGCAGTTTTATTCTTCTTCATAGCGGTAAGAGCTGTCTTTGGAATGCTTCTGTGCGCATAGTACTAATAGCAAAAGCTGGTCCCGCATGCATCAATACGATGCATGCGGGACCAGCTATATTATTGTGGTTAACTCAACTCTAGAAAGCTATTTCGAAGATCCTACAAGGTAATTTATCTGCCAACTGCCGTTTGTGTACGTTCCTCTGAGCATGGAAGAAGCTTTGATGTGCTGTTCTGAGGCAGGAGTGTCCTCAGCGAAACCCGAACTAGCGGCGACATACTCGCCATAGAATATATCCGTCTTACCTTGCCACCGATACGAGTCACCGCTTTTTGTTGGCTGAGGAGTATCTAGAGTAATGGTTACGGTTGGGTTACCAAACCACATTTCTTTCAATTTAATAGCGTCCATAACATTATTGCCTTCATTATCTTTGAAAAAGGACTCTTTATCGCTGTCTGATAGCGCAGTCTTCTGTAAAGGCCCGTCATCACCTGTTTCAAGCAAATACTGAACTGACGCAGAAATAAACGAAATATTGGCGTAAAACCCATCGACCGAATTCTCTTTTGCTTGATCGTCAATCTGCGGAATTGGAACGTTCTTCGCCGGCTGTTCGCGCGTTGCGGGCTCAAACTCACCCGCAGATTTATCAAACTTTTCGTGTTTGACGACTCCGCTGTAATTCTTCGAGCTTCCAGAGGACGAAGCTGAAGACGAAGCCGAGGTGGAAGCAGAGGATGAGGACGATGAGCTTGACGCGGACGATGAAGAGCTTGAAGAGCCGCTAGCGGCGGCATCGACGGGTTTTACGGAGGCGGCGCATCCGGCAAGAGCAATGACAGAGCCAGCGCCAACGATGCCTAGTGCGGCACGGCGGGTTACATCATGAGGTGACATGGTGTTGTTCCTTTCGGGGCTTCCGTAACGCCGCAGGGCAGGCGACTGCGGGAAGCACGGGTGGCGAGCGCATGAACTCGCCATGGGTGTTTCTCTCTACTCTAGTGTATCGGGACTGCGGGAGCCCGTATATCTGCCGTTCTAGGGTCTTAGAATTTAGAATACGGTATGTTTCCGCATAATGCGCCAAAGAATTTCACCGGTTACTTTCCGACTATTTGTGAATCGGTCAAGTTCCGGGAGCGGTGGTTGAGATTACAAAAGCCCCGCAAGATTGTAGAAATCTTGCGGGGCTTTAAAGTTAGCCGTTTGACTTAGCTTTCGGACTAACGGTTTCGGTATTACCAGTTTGAGTGGTAGCAACGCTCCACTTGTTATCAGAGTAAGTACCGATAAATGTCCCTGGGACTTTCACATATCCTTCCCCAGGCGGAATATCGCTCGCACCCTCAGGAGTAGCCATAAATTCGCCTATGTTCATACTCAGTTGAATAGACCACTTATAACGATCCCCGTTAATTTCTGGCTGTGCGGTGAGAGTCTCGATCGTAACTGTAGGATTGCCCAACCACATCTCCCCGTTTTTAACCTTCGGAAGGATCTGAGACCAGTTGGGATCTTGATATATAATTTGGACTTCATCTTCCTTATAAGCTCCCTTACGGAAAGGTCCGTCGTCACCCGTAACGAACAAATACTGCATGCATGCAGCGTAGTAACCGATATGCGCGTAGAAAGCCTCAACGGACTTTTCGTTAGCGTTCTCCGGCAGCTTCGGAACAGGAACGTTCTTCGCGGGCTCGGTACGGGTCGCGGGCACGTACTCCCCCGCCGACGTATCGAAGCTGTCGAACTTGACCTCGCCTTTGTAATCCTTAGCGGGTTCCGACTTACTGGAGCTTGACGAGCCGCCACTGGAGTTTGAGTTTGAGTTCGACGAAGAACATGCTGCGAGCGCGGCCGCGGTGCCAGCACCCAGCACGCCCAGCGCTGCGTTACGGCGAGTCACGATCAACGATGACATAGTATTCTTTTTCCTTTCATATGTGCCTCATTCAGAGCGAATAAGGCATAAATCTAGTGAGGCTAAGAAACCCCAGCCGCTAAAACAACAATGTTTTAGATGGAGAATCCGCCGCTTCCAGCAGCACCCCCACTGCTGCGAATAGTCCACGAACTGCCCGAATAGAGGGCCTCGAAGGTGATATCCGTATCAACGTGTTGTTTACTGGAGTCCACATCTTTACTCATGGAGTTCACGACGACGTAGGAACCCATATTCATCTTCATCGTGCCATCCCAGGAGTAGAAGCTGCCGCTGCTACTCGGGGTGGAGGTGTTCAGCGAGAACACAACGGTCGGGTTGTCCAGCCAGGCATTGCCCTCTTTGATCATTTTGAGCATCTCTGAAGTACTGGTGTCACTGGACAGACTCGACTTTTCAGATGACACCAGAGCGCATTTCTCGAAAGGCTCCATATCGCCGGTCTGGAAGAGGTACTGCATAGAGGCCGCGATATAGGCGATGTTTTCGTAAAGCCCGTCTATGGTTTTCTCTTTGGCTTTATCAGAGAGCAGGGGTTTGGGAACGTTCTTCGGCTTCTCGGTACGGGTTGCGGGCTGGTGTTCACCCGCAGAAGTGTCGTACTTTTCGAGTTTTACATCGCCCGTGTTTTTCGAGTTGCCGGGCAGAGTAGATGCACTCGATGATGAGCTGGAGGATGAAGCGCTTGACGACGATGAGCTCGCGGAGGACGAGCTCCCCTGCCCGAGGTCCGCGGGTTTGACGGCGGGGGCGCATCCGACAACGACGGTGGCAGATCCTGCGCCCAGCACACCCAAGGCGGCGCGGCGGGAGACATGGTGGGGTAAACGGGTTGGCATGTTTGCCCTTTCATCGGTGCTCTCAAGGGATGCGGTTACGAGCGAGGTTCCGGGCCTCAGCACATCTTTTTGCCCAAAACTGCGCAGTCAGGGGCGGAAGATAAGCCTCAACTTCCCAGTTTGTTGCTCCATACCAGAGACATTACGTCGATTGTATCTTAGAGCTTTGTTGAACCCCGGACTCCTGGACACGTCTTCATCATTTCGTTATCTATTTGCTCTCTATGTGGACTTCCTAGAGAGGCGCTGCTGCACGGCATAAAATCGCTCATGAGTACCATTCCGTATTAGCGGTTGAATATATCACCGAACTGTAGAAAAGTCTCTATACGAGCTTTACGATTAAACGAACATTGATAGTGAGCTAGTACACGGGAGGTTCCCATGAAGGCTGTAGTTGTCCCTGACGTTGTTGATGGCTCGATAAATGTCACCGATGTTCCCGTGCCCGAGGTGGGGCATGGTCAGGCGCTCGTGAAGCTAGAGTACTCCGGCGTCTGCCACACCGACTTGCACGTTGCGGCGGGCGATTTCGGTGAGGTTCCGGGGCGCATCCTGGGGCATGAGGGTATTGGTATTGTCACCGAAGTTGGTGAAGGCGTTGAATCGCTCAAGCCCGGTGACCGTGTCTCTATTGCATGGTTCTTCCAGGGATGCGGGCACTGCGAATACTGCACCTCCGGCAGGGAGACCCTATGCCGTACCGTCAAGAATGCGGGCTACACCGTGGACGGTGCCATGAGTGAGTATGCCCTTGTCACGGCAGACTATGCCGTGAAGGTTCCCGAAGGCCTGGATGCGGCGCAGGCAAGCTCGATTACCTGCGCGGGCGTAACCACCTATAAGGCGATTAAGGAATCGCAGATACGCCCCGGTCAGTGGCTGGTCGCCTACGGCGCTGGCGGGCTGGGCAACCTGGCGGTGCAGTACGCCAAGAAGGTTTTCGGTGCCAAGGTTATTGCCGTCGATATTAACGATGACAAGCTGCAACTTGCCGCCGAAACCGGCGCCGACGTCACGATTAACGGTCGTGAGGTTGAGGATGTACCGGCGAAGGTTCGTGAGGTAACCGACGGCGGGGCGCAAGCTGCCGTGGTGACCGCGGTATCGAGGGTCGCTTTTAACCAGGCGGTTGAGAGCGTGCGTGCCGGGGGTAGCGTGGTGGCTGTGGGTCTTCCGCCCGAGAAGATGGAACTGTCTATCACAAAGATCGTTCTTGACGGTATTCGCGTGCTCGGCTCGTTGGTTGGCACCCGTCAGGATCTTGCCGAAGCGTTCCAGTTCGGCGCAGACGGGCTAGTAGTTCCCGTAGTGCAGCTGCGCAAGGTTGATGAGGCCCCGCAGATCTTCGAGGAGATGAACGCAGGCAAGATCAACGGGCGTATGGTGCTCGATTTCGCAAGCATGTGGTAAGGCAAGAAAGCTTCTCACACGGGTGCGTTAGGTACTGAATCTATGCGGTAGCGCGGGTTGCCGCCCGTTTCTAAACATAGGGTTCTGAACCCCTAATGCAAAAAGCGGTGTCCCCTGGAACGTATGGAAATTCCAGAGGACACCGCTTTATATGCGGAGCTAGGGATTAGCTGTCCTGGGTATCGTGGGATGCGGAGCTGTCGGATCCACCAGTTTCATAGAAACCCCCAACACTCCATTTGTTATTGTCGTATTTAGCCGTGAAGTTAATCTTCTGAGTTTGCTTCTGCTGTTCTTCAGGAAAATCTACAACCTCACCATCATGTACGCCGTATTCCCCCCGAGTTACGTTCACGGTTACCGGCCACGTGTAGGTGCCGTTCTCTTCCTTAGGCTTAGCATCCTCAAAGTTCATCACAATTTTAGGGTCTGCAAGCCAGCTCTTCCCGCCCTGAAGCTCCGCAAAAAGAGCACCCGACAGTGTGCGCTCTTTATCCTCATCACTCATAGCGCTTTCTTTGATCAGAGATACATCGCCGGTCTGCAGTGCGTACTGCAAAGCCGCGCCAAGGAACACGATCGAAGAGTACAGACCCGCGACGGAGTTTTCGTTCATATTCTCAGGCTTGATGGGCTTGGGAACATTCTTAGCGGGAGTCTCACGAGTTGCGGGCTCGTAGGTGCCAGCTGAGGTATCGAATTTGTCGATTTTAGCTTCGCCGCTATAGTCGCTGCGGGTGCTCGTCGAGGAAGCCGATGTGCCGGAGTCCCCGCCGTTGCCGTTCGAGTTAGAGGAGGAGCACGCCGCCAAGAATGCGGCAGAACCAAGACCCAAGACGCCTAGAGCACCGCGGCGGGATACAGAAGTAGTCAGCATGTTGTTATCTTTCAGTCGGTGATTATTGCCTATTTATTATAGAGTGCATACACCGGAAGAACCCATTTAGGGCGAGCTATGTTCCATAGGCTCGGGTGCTGGGAGATTACAGGTTTTGCTGATGCACCTGGGGATTACGCGGTATGAGGTGCTGAGGCTTGTAAGTTGCGCACGAATCGGATCTCTCGTAACGCCTCAAACGACTCCCGACCCTCTAAAAACCCAGACTCCGACAACTGCTGCACCGAAGAAGCCCACTCCCCCGTACGCACCTTATACAAAATATGACCAAAAATCACCGTGCCATCGAACTGCCACGGATCAAAACTCAGCCGCTTACGCTTGCCCTGATCCCGAAAAATAATACGAATCCACCCGTTGCGGTTGTTATCTAGATACGTGAGCCTGTCAATCGAGGTATACGGTGCGGTATAGGTGCGTCCGAGGGAGTTACACCAAGTGACCGAGTGCTCATCAAACCGGATATAGAGCATGTAATAGCTAATGATTGCAACCAAGCCCAGAGGGCAACCTACTATAAATACAAAAATATGCATCCCGATATCGAAACCGTACATAATATCTAGAAATATGGGGAATGGAATTAGAAAGAAGAGAAAAATTCCCCATCCGAGGTAGAGGACAAAGCGTGGGCGGTGTTGCCTCACCCCGACGGAGACATGTGAACCTTTACGTTGGATGCCGGGCATAGCTCCGACGAGTAGGCCGCCGAGCAGACCGCCTAAAATACCGTTTTCCATCTCATAGCTCTCTTTCCAGCCCGCTATATCTGCTGGTACGTCTTTTCAACTGTACCTTTCTTAACATATTCATCACGTACTCTCAGAGAGCCTTGTTAGCTTCACCAGGACATAAATAGAGCAAGAGGGTGTGCTCGTGCAGAATACACGAACACACCCCTCGCCAATATTAGAAGCTGGTTATGATTCCTGATGATGCTCTACGTCAGTGGTTTCTTGCTCTTCCGGGCGGTTCCGGCCCGTATCCCAACCGGTATAGAACACCCCGATGCTGATTAGCATACTCACAAACATCAACGCGCCCCAGCCTAGCTCTTGACTTATAAAGATATAGACTATGGTGCAAAGGAGAAATAATACCGTGAGTAGTGCCCCTCCGATCATGAGGCTGTACTTATAGATTCTGGTCTCAAGGTCCATCAGAGATGCCTTTTAGGGGTGAAATGTGCACAATATTTATATGTATCAGTATAGTTTCTGTGTGTAACGATCAGGTTTTCAGAGGAACAGTACTCTCACTTGGGTAAACGTAGGTTTCTATAGGTACTGAATGAAATCTGTGGGCACTCACCTCTGGACGGTATTCCTGGATGTTCAGGAAAACATAGCTTTGGGATGGTTGATGAGCCATGGTGCATAAATGGTGTCGTCCATGGTGTATATAATCTCTCTCAGGTCTTCCCGCGCGTTCATCACGGCCCACCTTCCATGAGTTTGACGGAAGATTATCTGGCTCATCAGATATGAAAAATCTTGACTGCCGATAGATAGTGTCACGTTATTATTTTTGTGATATAAGGTTATTTTCTCTTTGGGTTCTTGAACGTAAGTGTATCCCAGTATTTCATCGTATTGTAAGTGGGTGCTCTTAAACGGTTTATTTCTGTAGGTGAACCCTTGCAGTCTGAAATGCGTATAGGGCCAGCCTCCAACTCGCATTCCTACAATACCGCATGCTATAAGGATGGGATACATGATTAATCCTGCTATATCTGTAGAGTCCAGGGTTTTATCTTCAAAATATAAGTAGATTGTAAATATAAATATTGCGAGAGAAAGCAAGGATAAACCTGCTCCCACTATAAATAAAATTAAGGAATTTCGTCGTTTCTTGGGTATGATGGATTTTGCAAATTTTTCAATATTATCATCAGGTATATTTTCGATATTCTTTGCAATGGCAGAACGTTTACGCTTTTTATTGCTTGGGCTGGATATGATGTCGCCAATAAGGTCGGGTATTGCCGATAGTATATCTGTAAGGTCAATGAGGCTCACTAAAACTCCCTGATTAGAATTTGAAATACAACTGTGACCGCACATAATCGCGACCAACCCCAGAGGCAAGGACTCCGCTTTCTTTGAGCTCTTCCCAAACGAAACGGGGTCAGTAGGCGCTAACTCAGTTAGTCTAGTTTGAGTTTCCTCTCATACGTCAACCGCTTAATACGCTCAAACATCTTCTCATACGACCCAAACCCAGACACCAACTCCTCAACCCGCTGGGCATTCAGATCCTGCGGCCATTCCTGATGCTCCACCCGAGACAAAACCATCGCAAACAGGATAGATGCATCAAACTGCCACGGATCAAAACTCAGCCGTACCCTCTTGATGTTGCGGCTGCGTACCCTCAGGTACCCGTTCTTCCCATTACTTTGCAAGAGTACTTCGCTGATACTCTCATACGGCATATACCGGATCTTCCACCGCCAGTTGCGCCAGTAGACTCCCGAGAGGGTTTGCTGGATATAAAACGCATGACAATGATTCACAAACGGAATTACCAAAGGACCACAAATAACAAACGCAAGAATAAAAGAAGCTATGGGGTCACCATACTTGATGGTTACATATATAGGTGCTGCAACTAATCCTCCCACTAGAAGTACATAACCAGCTATAAAAGCAAGCTTTGGGCGGTGCTGTTTGACCCCGAGCACGGGCTGACCCATCGTACGTTTCAGCGAGGGAACATTCCGAACGAAAAGACCCGCCAACAACCCAATCAACGCAGGAGGCACAACAACCTACCTTCCCTCAAATCCCTGCTCCCTTTTTTATGAAGGACGCTCTGCCTTCTCAAACTTCGTCACAGACGTAGACCCAGAGTTAAAAACCTGAAAATCCAGCAGTGTCACCTTATAGTACCCGCCGACCTCCAAAGATCCCGCATACTCGTCCATAGACTTCTTTGGATCAGGAGAATCCGACATATGTAAATTCCCGCACTCTTTTGTCTTAAAATCTGCTACACGCTTATAATCCGTATTCCCCGAGACCAGACCACCCCGATCGTGCACATCAACATGCTCGAGGGTGCAGTACTTGTAAGTCCCTGCACTATCATTACGTGAAAGAAAATATAAAAACGCATAAAAGCTTACAGCAACGACAACAATGATGCATGTTACCAATGTTTCTTTAACATTCTTACTTCTCATAAATCTCTAAGATCCGTTGCCATAGATCCTCACAATACTATTTTCAGTACCAGGAAAGAGGACAATCCTGGGAAGCCCAAATTTGTAGCTCTTCCCTTCTTTTAGTAGATTATGATAATAGTTTGCGTCTTTCTCACCAATATCGGACCATACCATCTGAGGGCAGTTCGATGAGTCTATATACAGGCTATACGTGGTTTCTGGAGAGTTGGCTGATACCGAATCATGTCTTTTGACCTCGGTTTTGGTGACAGTGCATTCCTTAATGATTGGATTATTCTTATTGTGAGCCGAAACCCCAAAATATATACCAAAAAATAATAAAAATCCCAACGGCACAAGCACAATAATATATTTCTGTCGGAACCATGAAAGATTTGACTTTAATAGTTTTATCATTGTGTAATCACCTTCTTAATTTTTTTATTCTATTATAAATAGTACCATATGTATTTATATATGCCGCGGGTATAATCTATCTCCTTTCCCGCTGCCTTTTTGCACCTAGATTTTTTAGAATTTGAAATATAACTGTGACCGCACATAATCACAAGCAACCCCAGGCGCAAGAAATCCGCCTTCTTCGAGTTCTTCCCATGACATAGGCCATCGTCCACACTTTGACCTGTACATAATATGTCCGTACAGAACATCACTATCAAACTGAGCATGGGAAAACTTAAAAACTAGATACCGAAACAGCACACGATGCTCGTAGCTTTTGAAGCGTACCCATCCTCCTTTATTAGTATCTGCAAAACTAAAATATTTGATACTGTCATACCGAATAAAACGCTTCTTGCCCCTCCAATTTCTCCAAATTATACGATCTTTCTGGTAGCATATAAAGAAAATATAATAATTAATAAGAGCAATAGCAGGTATTATGCCCACAAAAAGGCTAATAACATGATTTGCAATATCAAACTTTGTGGTGATATCAAAATACAACGGCAGGATGACAAGAGATAAAGCTATACCCGCCCACCCGAATACACCAAGGAGGGTGGGCCTGCCCTGTATTCTATTTAGAGACAGGGTTCCTGTTTGATTATTCACACCAGGCATCGCCTGGGTAGCGACCCCAGCTGCTGCACCGATAAGAATCTTATCAAGCATGATATTTTACCTATCTTTCTATCCTGATATAACCCATATCATGTAAAACCCTATTTAAAAATTATCTACTAAACGGGAGCTATCACAGAGATATACTTCTGACGGAACCTATCAGGGCTGATTTTACCTTCCTACGAAAACCCACACCGGATCTCACCGTACATGACATATGCGGGCGCTCCGAGACAAGACCGGAGTGCCCGCACAATTAATATCTGCCACCTCGCCCCAAACAAAACGGGGTCATAGGCGCTAACTCAGTTAGTCTAGTTTGAGTTTTCTCTCATACGCCAACCGCTCAATACACCCAAACATCTTCTCATACGACCCAAAACCAACCACCAACTCCTCAACCCGCTGGGCGTTCAGGTTTTGTGGCCACTCCTTGTGCTCCACCCGAGACAAAACCATCGCAAAC
>NZ_KV797630.1:108254-118160 GCF_001809415.1 Rothia sp. HMSC058E10
CCGAGACAAAACCATCGCAAACAGGATAGAAGCGTCAGAACTCAAAGAACCCTACCCATTCTCACGAGGGAATTCGAGGGGTTTAACCCAAGCATGATCCTGTAAAAACCGTACCCCCGGCCTACCAGAGAGGATTTGCTGGAATCGTTCATCCTCCCACACCTGCACCCAAACCCCAGTCTCCACACGATACTGTAGCTGGGCATAAAGAATCGTGGCATCAAACTGATTCGTATCAAACCCCAACTTGATGTGCTTAGGCAGCTGGGTGCTTCTGATCTTCACCCACCCGTTTTTCCTGGTCTGCTCATAGGAGACTTTGTAGATGCTGTGGTAGTCAAAGTACCGCACTTTCCGTCGCCAGTTACGCCAGCGGATCCCAGTTTCCGTGAAACAGTGGTAATAGTTATGACAATGAGCCACAAAAATAAAACCAGGTAGACCAAAACCAATAAGACTAAGAATATGAGCCTCTACATAAAAACGACCATATTTCATGTCGTAATATATAGGGAAAGCTATAAAGGCAATGAAGAGTATCCCGTAGCTGATGATATAGGCAATCGGCGGGCGATGCTGTTCCACATTTAGGGTTTCTAGTCCTTGTTTACGTTTGGCCCCGGGCATGATGTTCACCAAAAACCCACCGAGCAGACCGTAAAACGCAGAACCCATACCAATACCCCTCTATACCGTATCTTCTTGCACAGCATAAGCTATCAAAAACATACGCCCTGGGGTGTGCTCGTGTAGAATACACGAACACACCCCTCCTCTCTAAAAGATAAAAACCTCGTTTCTTTTAGGGACGCTCCGCTTTTTCTAACCGAGTTACCGATGTCAGCCCCGGAGAACCAAGCTGCACATTCTTCAAGTACACCTTGTAATACCCTCCCGATTCAATGGAAGCCATATAATCATCCATTGATTGATCCTTATTCGGGGAATCTTGTTTATGGGTGCTCACTACTTGGTTGTTGGTTCCGGGCGTGGGTTCGGTGAAGGCACCACAGGGCTACCAGCGGGATTTCCCGCACGAGGATCAGGCACCGGTTCCTGCACTGCAGGCTGCTGCACAAACACAGGCTCGTTACCGTACAGCAGTATAGGAACGTTGGGAAAGACTGTTACTTATCATGACGGACTTTGATGATTTGCATAGCGATACGCGCCCGTATCGAAGCAGCCCATCCAGATGCCGCCAAGAACCATGCTTCTGCTGTCCAGTACCCGACTAAACCTGGAATTATCACCATACACCCTGGAAAGCCCACCCATATTACTACAGCCACTACCGCTACGCCGAGCAGCACAAACATGATGGCTGGATGTATTTTCAAGACTCGTTTAGCTATGACGGATACGAGCATCATCCCTGCGGTTACCAGTGCTGCTGGGTGCATGAGTGTTCCCACATCAAATGATTTTCCATAGATGTAGATGGGGAACACGGAGGAAAACATAATTACAAACCCTAGCCCGATGGTAATTATAAAGACGAGGGCTATGTTATCTCGGGCAGGCTCTTTGGCTTTTTCTACCTCCTGCTCCGCTTTTTGTTGTTGTACATACGCAGCGTACTCCACCGAACTCATTCGGGAAAGCTTAAGCACTTCAAGATAAACAACAAGCACATTTCCCGAATAATACCCAGCACCAATACTAAAAGTACTGAGCAAGAACACCTCTTGGGAAATACCCCAGGGTATCCCAAGAACAACTCCTAGCAGAAAAGGCAGCAGGAAGAACGAAGCGAAATAGATTCCCCAGGCCGGGTACAGTCTGAGCTTAGAGAATAAAAGAACGGTCCAGGCGATTCCTGCTGGGGGCAGAAGTAAAGCAGCTATATAGAATGCTAATGGTTTAGGGTGTTCTACGGCATCGATGAGCATCCAGAGTACGGGGATAGCGACCATTAGTTGAGAGAAGCCTATGGAAAGCAAAGTAGGCCATAACACCGGCTGAACACGATCATCAGACGAAATCGGCATACTCTGTGGAGCTTTATCAGCACCATTGCTCTCGGCGGTACTTGGTCGAGGTTGCTTCTCTGGCTTCCCCACGGAATCCCCAGACGGTTGATTCATATCCTTACAACTCTTCCTGATGCGGCTTTTCTGTGAAGCAGACTGGTCCAGCCAATAGTTGACTGTACATTGTTTCTCGACGCAGCTTATGAACTCTTCATTTCCTTTTATTCTCAACAAAACGCGCTACCAATCCATAACAACTGGCAGTATAGCTCTGACGCTTGTGGAGGACTGTTTTCTCTACGGTAGCACCATACGCTCGAGCCTGATAAGTGGAGTTATCTAGAAAGTTCTCAATGTAGCATAGATTCATATTTCTGTTGTCTATGACAGAAATTTCAAGATATTTTGAAACACACTGTAAATATCCTTGACCCTTATCTTCAAACTCGGGTAGTCTGGGTCCCAGACCTCCACCATGAGGCGTGGAGCACCTCCAACCACGAAGGAACAATTATGAGTGAACGCGTCCTTAGTACCGATACCGCTAAACAGGCTATCAGCCAAATGCAGACCATCATCAACGGCGGCTTTCAAGAGCAAATTCAGCAACTGAACAGGCAGGGAGAAGTTCTTTCCGACCCAAATAACTGGGACGGTCCGCTCGCATCCCAGTTCCGTGGATCATGGCAAGATACCCGTCTTGCTCTCAATAAAGTGAAAGAGGAACTCGATCACCTGCGTGCTCAGGTTCAGCAGATTTCTGATGATATCTTCCGAGCGGGTGGCGGCGCATAGTCAAAAACTCTTTCTGGTGGGTGGAAAGCAGAAAAGTACCTTCTGCTTCCCACCCATTTTAGTATCTATTTCTGACAACTTCACCGATACATAGAATCAGAGCTGATCATATGCATGCGAATACTGACCCCGTAAAGTTTGACTTTGGTATGGCAGATACCCTGGTGTCTTCTTTTAGATACTGCCGGACGTCAATTGAGAATCAGATGGGTGAGCGTGAAAACGCTATTAAACATGCCCTAGAAGAATTTAAGGGTAATTATGCTGATCTTTTTACGAAAAATACTCGTAAATCAATGCAGCATGCACATGAACTTATAGAAGCTCTTCGTAACGCCGAAGAAAACCTCAAGAAATATATTGAAGCTGCACACGAAGAAGAACGCATCCGACGAGAGATTAAAGAGTGGGAAGAACAAGAAGAATCTAAGAGGAGCCATGGAGGAGTTACTGGCGCATCGGGTACTTTCAACCTTAATAAAGATAAAAAACAAATGTCCGAACCTCCAAGGAACACTGAACCCCCAAACTACAGTAACTATGTATCAGACTCAGCTCGGAGCCGTGGAGGGTTTGCATCGGGCTTGGCCAAGGATCTGACTGAGCAGGTTCAAAGTAACCCAAAATTGCTGAGTCAAGGTACGGTTTCAGGGATTCCTGCTAATCTTTTTGAGTATTACGAAAAAATAACTACTCTCAATCCTGAAGTTGAGAAGAATCAAGGTGCGCTGGAAATAATCTACGAAGTATTTATCGAGGGTACTGAATGGGGTGTTTTTGATGCTGTTGCCCTCATTACTGCTGTTAAAGGCTGGATCGCAGACACATACACAGAAGCTGGTACGGCTCTAAAAGCTTCTGAGGAGCTTTGGAAAGCTGGAAGCAATGGAGATTTAAGTGCTTCAAACCCTAATCTTTCAAACCCCTATGAAGTTCATACTGTAGATACTCACACAATTATTAAATCTATCGGTGACCTTTCTTTTCAACGTTATCTTGCTTATGTTCCCTCTGCACAGATTACTGGTGGTGTTCCCAGTTCGGGTTATAAGAATGATCCGGTAAATATTGCTACAGGTAACTTTATTGAGCCTGAAGTTGACCTCGCTTTCGATCACACCTCTGCGCGTTCTCTCAAGCTAAAACGCATGTATAACAGCGTTGCTGTGGTACATAAACATGGGCTCCCTTCGGGGGTTTTTGGTCCAGGGTGGTCATCTACTCTTGATGCCAAATTAGTATTTTCCAATCAAGAAACTCAGTGGTACACCGATGATGGTCGTATTTTGTGCTTTCCCCGTCAGGACAACAAATTTGAACGTGCACCAGGAGAACCTTGGTGGATAGAAAAAATTGATTCTGAGAATGTGCTATATGAACGTATTCAGAGAGCACATACTCAGGCATGGGAGCAAACGCGCCCAGAGGAATCTTTGATTCCAGATCAGTATTACTGGGTCATCAGTAATGAGGAGCATGTTTCACATGCTTTTACACCCTCCGGTTTTTGGCTTTCCACAACAATAGGGCATCCCTCAAACACAGTGGTAGCTCTGCGTCGAAACAACCTTATTACTGAGATAATTCATCCTGCTGCTGGTCGGGGCATCCATATTGATTATTCATCATATAAATCTGGTACAACGACTCGTCCACTACAGGCATATACCTATAACACCATCGGCTCCCACGCTAACATCCCATTATTTGTTGCAGAATATGGGTACAATACACATGGTCATTTAGTCTCTGTCGCAACTGCTGCCGGAACCCGCTCATATTCGCACACTCCTGAGCACCTAATTCATGAGGTAACAGATGTAAACGGACATGTTGAAGTCACCAATACTTACGATCAAGATGGACGTGTAGTACACCAGCTTAGTGAATACGATTATGAAATTTCATATCAGTATTTGGCTGATGGTAAAACTGTTATTGCCGGAAAAAATGCGGGAATAGCTCCCAATATTTTTTATAGTGACGCTAAGGGGCGGCTTGTAAGTACTGTTGCATCCGATGGTACTCGTTACACTATGCGCTATAACTCGTTTAATAAGCGCGTCAGCGAGACCTACCGTGATGGAACAACTGTTGCTCGTTCATACGATACCCGCGGACGTTTAGTGAAAGAACGGACTCCCGAGGGTACCGACTATACCTACGGGTGGGATGAACATGACCGTATCACTGATGTGTCTGTACGGGACGCACGTGATACCGTCAATCTAGGTCCATCCATGACGGTGACATACGAGTATGCAGATGATACAAACCCCAATCCTGTAGCCCTCACCGATGCAGCTGGAGCTGTAACACGCTACGAGTGGAACGATCAAGGTTATCCCACACGAATCACTGATCCTACCGGTGTCATTAATACATTTGAGTACGATGAACACGGTGATCTGATCGCCGTTTCTGACGGTCTTGGAAATACAGTCTCATACACGCGTGATGCCCAAGGGCGGATTATTCGCACCACCAACCCATTGGGATATGCATCTACGATCCGTTACAACGAGTCCGGTGTTCCTGTAAGTTTTGAGGAACCCTCAGGTGCGCGATGGACGTTGATATACCCTCAGGTTCATACGGGTTCACATATTCCTACTTTAATCCGTAATCCACACCGTACAGAACAATCTGTGACGATGGATGGTCTGACTCAGGGCCTTCTACCTTCTGCTCTGACAGATCCATACGGCAATACGACTATGTTCACTTATAACCGTGCTAACGATATTACTTCAGTGACCGATCCACTGGGGCATACTCTGCAGAATATCTATGATGTTCGTGGGAACCTCACACAGATTGTAGATTCTAACGGCGGCACATGGAGTTATGTTTATGATGGTCTGTCTCAGTTGGTTGAGGCTACCGATCCGAGCGGTGCTGCTACCCGGTATTCCTATGATTTGAACGGCGAGTTGTCGTCGGTGACGGATGCGACTGGTGTTGAAATGAAACGCAGGGTAGATCGTCAGCACGGTATTGAGGAGATCGCGGATGCGTTTTCGTCCTCGTTCATTCATACGGATATTTTCGGTCGGGTTACGTCTGAGCAGAAGCGTGCCCGGGGTGGGTCTTCTGCGACGAAGAAGACCGATGTTGAGAGTGAGTTTATCACTTATGATGCCGCGGGTCGCCCGGTTGAGATTCTTGATGCTGCCGGTGGTCTGACCCGTTATGAGCGTGATGGTGCTGGGCGTGTGCTGCGGGTGATCTCTGCAGCTGGCCGTATCGAGACCTATGAGTATGATGCTGCCGGGCGGGTGATTTCTCATGCTGTTGGGCTGGATGCTCCCGGGCGGTACACCGATGAAGAGGGGGTTTCGCGGGTTGTTGAGCCCTCTGCTTGGGCGATAACCCGGCTGGAGTATGATGCCGCCTCGCAGATTATTAGGCGTGTTAACCCTGACGGGTCGGTGGAGAAGATCACTTATGATGTGTGTGGTCGAGTGACCGGTGTGGAGTCTGGTGCACGTGTGGCATCGTACGAGTACGATTTGTGCGGTCGCTTAATTGGTGTGCGCGATAGTTCTTTCGGGCAGCGAAGGTTTAAGTACGATGCTGCCGGTCAGATTATCCAGGCAACGGACGGTCTGGGGTTCCGCACGCATTTCTCGTATACCGCAACCGGGCAGGTTTGCCGCGTTGTCGATGCTGCCGGCAAGGTGACCGACTATGAGTACGACGCTACGGATCGTCTGGTACGTGTTATCAAGGCTGCGGGCACGGATGATGAGTCGGTGCAGGAGTACGCCTATGATGCTGCGGGCCGTCTGATTCGTGCTCACGATGGTGTACGCGAGTATACGCACGTTTATGATTATGCTGCCGGTGGCCGCCTGTCGCACACCTGTGTTGATGGTGTGAAGGCTGCCGAGTTTGGGGTCGAGGATCAGGGTCGTACCGTGTGGGTGCGCGATTACGCCAGCGCTCAGGCCCTTGATGCTGGTGCGCCAGTGGGTGCGTTTGTGCAGCATCGGTTTGTGTATGATGCACGCGGTTTGCTGATGGAACGTTCACGTTCGGGCGTGATGACCGATACTTCGGGTGCATCCTCTGGCACGGCGGATGTTGATGCGCAGGTTCAGGCGTTGAATACTTTCACGAACACGGGCGCGTACACGCTCACGTTGGGGTACGATGCCGACGGTTACCGCACGCGCATGGTGACTCCGTATGGTGAGACTGCGATTGCCTATGATGGTGCTGGTCGCGTGGTGAGTATGTCACGCGCTGATCAAGACGCTCACGGTGAGAGCCTGGTGGCGCAGTATTCCTACGATGCGATGGGCAGGCTTATCCGTGCCCAGTTAGGCGACATTCTCTCGCGCTGGGAGTTTGATGGTGAGTCTGGTCTGGTGTGCTCGTACTCGCGTGAGAACACGGCGAAGGCGGATTCGGTGGAGCGTACCGAGGTTATTCGTGATGAGCAGGGTCGTATTGTGGGCTTGGATTCTGCCGATGGGCTGGTGGTGTATACCTATGATGCTGCCGGTCAGCTCACGGGTTCTCGTGCTGGTGATCTGGAGTTTGAATGGGTGTTTGAAGCCGGGCTCATGGTTTCTGAGCGCACTTGGCGTCATTCCAGTGGCACGGGCGAATCTGAGGAGACTTCGCGGGTGCTGGCGGGTGAGCGTTCGTTTGCGTATAACCGTTTGAACCAACTCACCGAAATTATTGCCATAGAATACGCCGCCGCTATTGCTCCAGAATTTGCGGGTCTACACCGGGAGGTTATAAACCGTACCGTAACTACCTACGAATACAATGCCGCTGGTGAACGTACTCGTGCGCATACTGCTTCGAATACTGGTCTGCGTTCCACCCGTGACTATGACTGGGATGTTTTTGGTGCCCTTTCAACAGTAACTGATACGGTTAGTTCCGATGCCTTCCACGCTAATCCTTTAGGGATCACAGGGTTTTCTTCACGAGTGCGTTTAGTAACGGATGCCACTGGTGACCTTGCTCAAGTGACAGATACCGCTGGGGTATCTATACCTTTAGTGTGGGATCCGGATGCTGCTATGCCACAGATTTTAGGTGCTGGCAGCATGCCTGCTCCCGGGTCTGACGGCGGTTTCTCCCAGGTTGGTATTGCCGGTGGTTTTGACCCGTGGGCGGTGCCGTCCATGCTGGGTTCTGCACCGGATGTTCAGGGGATGAATATTCCCGGTCTTTCGCGTACCCCGAGTGCGGGTGATAGCGGTGTGTGGGGATCTATGCTTCCTGCCGGGTTCTCGTTTACCGGTGCCGGTTCTGTGCGTGTTGCCGGTTTGGATGTGATGGGTGCCCGCGTCTTTGATGGTGCCTCGAAGCGTTTTCTCTCGACGGACCCGTTGGCTCAGGTGCCGGGTACTGGTTTCTTCGCGGATGTATATGCGTTCTGTGGGAACAACCCGGTAGGACTAATGGATCCGTGGGGAACTCGCGAAGTCTCAAACGAGTTAGCTCGGGATACTAGCTTTGAAGGCTGGGCTAATCGTAATGCTCAGGAACTAAAGATTGCATTCATTGCGGGTGCTGCGACAATAGCTATTGTTACTGCCCCATTTACCGGAGGCACAAGCTTAATAGCAGGTGGTGCTGCTATAGGTGGGATGATGGCGGTGTCATCCTCAATAGACCAAAATATGGATGAGAATGGTCGCGTCGCCTGGGGTAAAGTCGGAATTGATGGTATCAAAGGCGCTGTTGAGGGAATGATTCTTGGTGGACTACTGAAGGGTGCGCAGTGGGGGTATAAAACGTTTAAGGGCTCTTCGCTAGCGGCTCAGGGGATGTCAAAGGTGCAGGCTACCCGAGAAGCAGTCATGAATTCTCGTGCGCTAGCGGGAACTCGGCAGATAGTGTCTTCGTCAAAACAGCTAGTAGCCAGCGGTTATCAAAGCGCTAAATCTGCGATGCAGATGGCATATCGGGGAGCACGCCATGTACCAGCTGCAGCGGCAGAATACGCCCCTCAGGTATGGAACACGACGAAGAATGCTGCAACTCTGGGTCTGCGTGAAGGACGTGAAATAGTACACGCAATACCTCAAATGCCTATGGTGCAGTATGGACGTAACTTGGCAACTTTGGGTGCCTCTAAAGTTCAAAATATTGCCAATGCGGTTCCGAGGGTTGTTCCGCAAGCGGTGCAAACAGTTAAGGGTGTGGCGCGTGTAGGGGCTCAGCGTACAGTTGATCTTGCCAAGTCTGGGGCGAGCACCCTTAAATCTGGAACTATTAACGGCTTGCGTGAAGGACGTGAAATAGTACACGCAATACCTCAAATGCCTATGGTGCAGTATGGACGCAACTTAGTGATCCGTGGTGCTCAAGGTGGCGCCCATGCTGCTAAGGCTGGTTGGAACCTAGTAAATTCTGGTGCCCGGATGGCTGCCCCAGTGGCAAAGAACGCGGCGGTGAACGCGGCTACTGGTGCTGCAGTCAATGCTGGAGTGTACGCTGGGCAACGCGGTATTGAGGCAACAGTGCAGTATGCTCAAGGTGATCGGGATGCGTTTGCTCGCGCGTACGGTCGAGATTGGGACTGGGATAAGTTCAATACTTATGTTGGTTCTGGTGCTACGGGTAACGTATTCGGCGGTTTGGTCAAACCTACGGTCGGTTCACTCTCTCGTGGGCAGCTTTCGTCTGGAATGCGTAATACTGTGGAGGCTATGGGCGCCGGTGGGCTCAATGTTGCTAATGCCCAGGGATGGAGCTTGGCTACTGGGCAGGGACCACTTTCAGGTGGGGACACGGTGTATGCATTGTTGGCAGGCGCAGGTGCGAGCCAAGTAGGCGCTGTGCCTGTGGGGCGTCGTCATGGTCAGTGGGTGAAATTTGAGGATACGGTTGCAGGTCGTCCGTTGAAAGCTCCGGAGTATGTAGACTCATTTGCTGCTTTACGTGCCGGACACCCGAATTTTCATGGAAATCCAGGGTGGCTTAAACTTGGCAATTATGGTGCTGGTAATGCTGGTACTGTAGCCTTAACAGACCTGACGAAAACATATCTGGTAGATCCAGGAATAAAACTTATCTCCACTCTTCCTGTTAACTCAGGTCCTAGCGACGCTCCTGGTCCTTCTCCTGTATCGCCGCGCGGTAACGAGCCTGTGTTTGTGCAGCAGCC
>NZ_KV797630.1:118260-145394 GCF_001809415.1 Rothia sp. HMSC058E10
GCCCTGTGGTGCCTTCACCGAACCCACGCCTGGAACCAACAACCAGTAGTGAGCGCACCCATGAACAAGATTCCCCATCCTGAACAAAACCAATACAAGATTTCAGAAAATCGAATACCACCACTGCCAGGAAATAGAATCTACTAAAATAACCAAAATGTGGGTCTCAGGTGCTATATTCCTCTGAAGTGACACCTAGACCCACACGTTATTTATCCATACTTGGTATGACTAACGCCTATTCTCCATATCATCGGGGCTTACCATCTGGGCTAGTATAGGTGCCCCGCCCAGAATCACGTATCCACGCCCTTGAGTTAGGGCCACTGGTGAACGGCGTGGCAAATTTGTAGAGAATAAGTCGCCATCATAATCGGTATTCGGCTGCAAGAGCATACCAGTACGCGATTTACGCAGTATTTTCGTCCAGTGGGAATACATGGTGCGCAATTCGCCTGGCTTACCTGAAGCGATCACTCGTACAAGTGGTAAATCACTCTCGAGGAGATTGGTAATAGCATTATCACTATCCTCAATCCGCTCAGCATCATCAATTAAGACTAGGACAGGAGTATTTGACATGCGGGCATCAGTAACCAAGGCAGAAATATCTTCAGCATTTGTTGCCATACGATCAAACTGACGATGCATCAATGGCGAGCGCCTGCCGCAAACCACCCAAATTTGCGGAATTTCCAAACCGTTATCTCCATGGAAGTTCCGCTCACGGAGGTCTTTCATCGAGTCGGCAATAGCCTGAAGCAGGGTCGATTTGCCGGAACGCGGTGATCCGCCGATAAGCGCGTGTTCGCCTTCGTAGAGTTCCAAAAATATGGGTTTTAGATCATGTTCCGCGACACCCACCGGTATGGTCCAACAATCATGGTTAATAGAAGGTTGAGCACCCAACTGAGAGAGCGAAATTTGTGAAGGTAGATGCCCAATAACGTCTGGTTTGTTATTGGAACCCCAATACTGCACTACCCGCTCGACGGCTAAGTCAGTGCCAACTGCGGGGATAGCTATCTGCATTTGGCGGATAGTAGCACTATCAACACACCTACCAGGTACAGCAGCAGGAATATCAGTACCTTTAATTTTATATCCAGAATAATCATAGGGATCCGCTAGATGGAAGAGCCAGCGTTGTAATGAAATATCGTCAATAGCCGAAGGGATACCCTTCACACGGCTACTGGTGATAACAAAATGCATTCCCAAAGCTGGTCCATCAGCATAAATACGATAGAAAGCACTGAGATAGTCGGTACCAGAGTAGTCTGTAAACTCATCCCTCAGGGTGCCGAAACCATCAACAAGAATGATAAGTTTGCGGTTACCTACAGGATTAGAACGGCGCCGTTCCAACTCATTCATGAGGTGCCGCAGGAATCGTGTTTGCTTCTCCTTAGCGCCTTCACCGGGGCCTACATAGGAATTTACATGCGGTAAGTTCTGTAATGGCGCTAAAGTACCTGCCCCCATATCAAGGATGAGCATATCGAATTGATCCGGAGAAGTATTCAGACACAGCGTTAAGGCTAAGGATATAAGCGTAGTACTAGTACCGCTACCGGGTGCCCCCAAGAGAAGCAGATTACTGCGGTTTATATTCCAGCCTTGTGAGATTTGACGCTGTTCTTCGGGGATATCAGCCAAAGCACAGAACACAGTGTCCCCTTCTAACATTCCCACCAGCGGGGTGTCGTTATCTGCTGGAGCACTTTCGTCAATCCCGTAAAGGGGCTTCTCGAATCCGTTCAACGGCAGGTTATCGCCGAGCGCTTCGGGCCAGACTTTGCGCGGCGGGGCATAGTGCTGCTCGTGGTTGGCTTCGACGATAGCGTCGATCAGGTTGTCGAGGTCGTTCGCATCGGTCTTCTTTGGTTTCGGCAGGGCACGCGGTGCCGAGGGAATGCCAAAAACGCTCGTCGAACGCATTTCGATGGGGTCTCGTTCGACAACGCCGCTGTACCCGGTTACCAGCGCGGTCTGAATGGGGGTGATGTCGGTTTGCCCCAGTTTAATGTAGGCGCGGCCCATCTGCGAGCGCTCGATGGATGCGGCGTCCGGCACCTCAATCACGTTGGAGGAGTCTTCTTTGGACTGCACGCGCAGCGCAACACGCAGGTTGGTGTTCGCCAGGATATCGTTGTTCACCACGCCAGCGGGCCGCTGGGTTGCCAGGATCATGTGCACACCGAGGGTACGGCCCACGGCACCGATACTCACGAGTGAGGTGAGCACATCGGGGAAGTCCTTGGCGAGCATGGCGAACTCGTCGATAACGAGGAGCAGGCGCGGCATGGGTTCTGGCGGGTTGGTGGCGTGGTATTCGATGATGTTGTCGACGCCTTCCCCCACGGAGGCGAAGAGTCGCTGCCGCCTCTCCATTTCGGCTTCGAGGCTGATCAGCGCACGGTTTGCGAGCTGTTCATCGAGGTTACTGATGGTGCCGATGGTGTGCGGCAGCCGTTCACAGGCTTTGAACGCCGCGCCGCCCTTGAAGTCGATCAGAATGAAGTTGAGGCGCGTGGGGTCGTTATGGGCCGCCAGACCGGCGACGAGGGATCGCAGGAATTCACTCTTACCCGAACCCGTGGTACCGCCGACAAGACCGTGCGGACCGTCTTTGACGAGGTCGAGGGTGTACACGCCTTGGTCCCCAACGCCGATTTCGGTGCTGTATCCGGTGGATTTCTGCCAGGTGTTAATAATCTTTTGGGCGGTGGGCGGCGTGCCGATGCCGGTGAGTTCGGGCAGGCGCACCAGCCCGGGCAGACCCGCACCGGGGATGATGAGCTCGGGGTCGTCGAACTGCGCAAGCTGGTGGGCAGTAATTGTCGCATCCTCTAGCGATATACCACCGATAATAATGTCTTCAATAACGCGCCGTTTTTCAGGCTCAGTAAATGTTGCGGCAGCATCTTCACCGACGTCAATAACCACAGTACACGAAGCAGGAAGCTGCTCTTCGGACGAGGCAATCACGATACCAAACGCTTTATGCACTACCTTATCGCGGCTGGACTGGCGGTGCGGGTTTTCACCCCGACCGTACCCTAAGAGTTTACGGGCTGGGGCATCACGGCCTTCAGTGAGTACCTCAGAGTCGATCACCAGCATCAGGCCGGGGGTTAGCAGCCCGTCGATGCTTTGCTGCAGGTTTTTGAGCATAGCGTTGGAGTGCTCGTAATCCTGCGAAATCCATCGGCCACCCGTGGAAGATCCGCTCTGTCGGGTATGCGGCAGCCACGAGGTCCACGACCATTCGTCTTCTTTTCCGCGGTCGAAGAAGACGCCTAGGGTGAGGTCAGCGGGTCCGCAGTGAGTCACGGACTGCATCACGAGGCTGCGCGCTAGGGCAAGGGCACCCTCCCGATTACCTACAATTCCAATAACACCAGCATCAGAAATATCAGCGATAATAGGAGCACCACGTAGCTTCGAGTTATCTAAGAGTTTTTTGACCTCTTTTTCTTGCTCTACAGATGAATGATCTTCTGACTCAGGTATCCACTGGTAATCTCCATATCCAATATGCAGGCTCAAGAAGTCATATGAGGAAAAACGCCGTTGCCAAAGCTCAGTACTGGGCAGATGAACACGACGCATCACACTAGCTGGATCAGGTGCTTGGTCGTGCAGCCTTACCCGTTCATATTTATAGCTGCCTTCAAGATCTTCTTTTAGTTTCTCAACTTCCTGCGCAAAACGATTTTCTTCTTCTTGCTTTTCGCGCTTAAAACGCCATTTTTGTTCTATCCACAATGCTAAAGCAGCAACCGGGCTGAGAAAAGCAAAGAAAGCAAACCGTATGTCGCCCAAAAGAGAAACCATTGCAATCGCAAACACAAGCGGACTCAGCACGGTCGCGTAGCTAAATTTAGATGGTTTTGAAACCTGTTTACGTTTGGGAAGTTTAAGAGGGGTTGCAGCAGGCAACATACCTGGACGTGGTGGGCGGTTAAAGGGAGAGGTACGCACTGGGGTCAGATTTGGGAGCACGCCTGGTTTTGGGGCGGGGTTCTCCACTAATTGCGGACGTACTAATAGGACAGCTCCACCCGTGTATATCACCGATAAGTCCGTAACCTCGAAACCTTCTTCAGGAACCTTTACCCCATTTACTAAAGTTCCATTTGTGGAGCCAGCATCGGTGACTTTGACCCCTTCTTCCAAGAGTTCAAGGCGACAATGTTCCCAAGAAGCGCTGTCGGTAGGTAAGACAATATCAGCTTTGGGAGAGCGTCCTACAATCATTGGGCGTTCGTGAGGTAATGGCACTACAACACCAGAGTTAAGACCGCCAGCAAGGGTTACATTCCAACCTTGTACTGGTTGCGCTGAAGGTAACGGTTGGTGACTAATTACGCTCCCCTCAAGAAGAACTACAGCCCCTAGTTGGGTGCCGCCATATACAGGCTGAGAATCGATGTAGAGGGGGTAGTCTAGTTCAAAATAAGGTCCTCCGGCGGCAAGAATGAGACTACTCAGCGTGGTGTTCTCCTGCCACGAATCGAGTTCGATACTTTTCTGAAAAGATTCGAGGGATATTTGGATTCGCATACTGTTCCTTTGACGATCTCACAGCCCTGTACAAGACGGCATCTTATATTCTTTATTTGGAATATATACTAGTCAATTGCTATTCATTGTAGGTTTCCGTTCGAGTTCCACGCTCTGCAAACCAGACGATGCGCGGTTCCTGATCGTTGCTCGGCTCGGGTCGCAGCCCCAAGCTCTGCTCCGTAGCATGAAGTGTCTGCACGGGCGCAGTCGTTGGGTTTTCATGAGTGAAATCAAGTGCGTCGCCCGCAATTGCCTGAGCGGCATCGAGCCTCATACTCTCCAGCACGCGGGTGACTGCCTCCGGCTTGCGTTCGTGAACCTTATCGATCGCATAGGCGAACGCCAGCACCGCGTTGTGGGAGCGCGCATCCGCATAGGGGGCGGCAGATTTGAAGGCTTGGTCATCCTGCAGGGTCATGTAGGATGAATCCTGACCCATAACACGCACCGCTTCGAGGAAGGCGGCGAGCCCCCGCCCGGGGTCATCGGACTGCAAAGCCAAAGAGTCTGACATGTTGTACCCGACGGTCGTCAGGTTTGCCGAGACCGTGCCACCCTCAGCCACAAGGGTTCGCGCGAAAATGGGCGATACGGCTTGCGGGCTCAAAAGAATCTGAGCCGTCACCCCGGCGTATTGCAGCTCTTTGACGATTTTGGCCTGGCGAATTGCCGAGCCCGAAACGAAGATATTCGCCGAAGCCCCGTAGCTCTGGGACTCTTTCTTGACGTCTTGCGCCAGCTCACGCACATCGGTATCGCGGTCGTACGCATGTTTGGCGGCAACCTGCGGAATCTTCACCTCAGTATCCTTGGGCGCTATCACAATACTCTGGGTACTCGGCTGCGAAGCCTGCATATACGCCTGCGAAAGCTGCTCGGGGGTGGGGGCCAGGCTCCAGACTCCGCGCCCGGTATCTACGCTGTCGTAGACCTCAATCACCGGGATGCTGCTCTCACGTGCCGCACTCGTCGCACCCTTAATATGCTCACCCGAGGAAGAAATAATAATCCCCTGAACACCCTCAGATTTGAGTTTTTCGACGGCATCACGAGCCCCGTCAGGGGTTCCCTTATCGTTAGCGACCGTCAGCTGAACGGGGGTTTTACCAAGATCCAGACGATGCGCGGCCACCGCAGCACCCTGGGCAGGGAGCACCCATTCGGAGCCTTCCGCATCCTCGCCGTAGGTCATAATAATCCCGATCTTGGCGTCGCGATTATTGTTGTTCGGCAGCGTAATTTCCTGCGGAACAACGGGGGCTATCGCCTCGGTATCGCCGGGTGCGCGCAGGGGCCGAATATCCGGTCGCAGCAGATGAGCTGCCACCACAATAACCAACAACAAGACCCCCAGAAGGGCACCCCAGCCAATGATGGTCAGGGGTACCCTTCGGGAGGTTTGTTCTTCCTCAAGCTGAGGCTCTGGGGTCACGCTACATGTCCCCAATGTGGAAGGTGTAAACCACCTTCACTTCGGCCTTACCACCGTCAGGCAGGTGGAAGGAGGGCAGGGACTTGAGCTTCTCCAAGGACGCCTTGAACTGTGCCTGCCGCAGCTGCACGGCCGCAATATCCTCGGCACGAACGCTGGTGTAACCCTGCGCGTTCTGTGAGGCAAGCGCCAGCTGGAAGTCGGCGGCACCAGCTTTCGCGGCGTTCGTCTTCAACGCGCCCAGCAGACCCGAACCATCGACTCGGCTATCGCCCAGGTCAAGGATAACCTTGTTGAGGTCGTCGGCAAGAAGCACGGATGCACCCGCCAGGTCGCGGCTGGCGTTTCCGGTGCGCGCATCCAGCTGCTCCAGGGAGCTCTGGGTGACCCCATCCAGGGATGCCTTGAGGTTCTCAACCTTACCGGCAATGTCACGGCGCTGCGCCTCCAGAGAGTTACCGGCATCGCGCACGATTACGTTCGAGGCTTCCGCCAGACCGTAGATCGAGCTGGTGAAGGAATTCTGAATGGAATCGGCACCTGCCGAACCCTGAGCCGATACCTGGCGGATCTCCTGCGAAATCAGGTTGTTGATGTTCTTGCTGGTTTCGTCAGCAGAGTCCTTGAACGCATTCTTGAGGGCTTCCGAAAGTTCGGAGTGCTGGCTGGAAAGTTCATCCAGGTTCTTACCCAATTCATCGGATGCGCTAGTCAGCGACTTGAGCTTTTCATCCAGGGAGTTCGGGTCGTTCTGGCGATCATCACGATCACGGTTCTGGTCGTCACCTTCGCCCGCATATGCCTTCTCAACCGAGCTGAGCGCGGAGTCCAGGGAGTTCACCTGGTCGGAGAATCCCTTGGCGTTCTGCGCCAGAGGGGTGGTCGGGTTCTGCAGATCGGTTTCCTTGATAACCTCGTCCCAAGCGCGTGCCTGGTTGTTCAGGCGCTCGTCCATAGCCTGCCCGTAACCTTCGGGTGCCTGGAGCTTGTCGGCAGCAAATCGATGCGCTGCCGGGACTACGGGGGTGCCGCCCTGGTTAGCGTTGTTCCCGTTTTGGTTATTGTTCGGGGTGTTCTGGTTCTGACCGTTTTGATCGTTTTGACCGTTCTGACCATTCTCAGTCGGGTCGTTCTGCGGGGTTACCTGCGCACCGCCCTGGCCATTCTGATCGTTCTGACCATTCTGGTTGTTATTGGGGGTGTTCTGGTTATTATCCTGATGACCCTGGTTCTGGTCGTTCTGGTTACCGTTGTTCCCGTTTTGGTTATTGTTCGGGGTGTTCTGATCGCCTTGGTTCTGGTTATTCTGATCGCGCTGCGGGGTTCTCGGGGTCTCACCGCAAGGCGTAGAAGTCAGGTAGGAGCGCAGGCGGTCTACTTCCTCTTGCGAGAGCTTGCCGCCGTTTTCTACCGAGAGCTTGCAGAGTTCGTTAGCGATATCTTCGTTCTGCTGGTCTATAGAGTTCGAGTTTCCGCTCACGTCGTTGCGCGCCGCCACGGCCTTGCTGTGCAGGCTGTTGAGCGCCTTGGTGAGCTCATCCGAGGTTTTCTTGAGCTCATCTACCGACCGGCGGCTAGACTTGAGCGATTCCGTGACGTCACCGTTCTGCTGGTGGTCTCGAATGGCTTTCTTGCCTTCATCGCTCTGCAGGTACTTCGTCAGGTTGTCTACCTCGCCGCGCAGGGCACGGTAGTTCTTGTTGGCACCCTTGAGGTACTCAGGCTGCAGCTCGTTCACAAGCTTCTCACCATTAGCGACGAGGCCAATCAGGCTTGCCTGCGAGGTGACCGAAGCACCGTACAGGGAGCAGGTGACCGAAGAACCATCACGGCAGACCTCAGGGCTGGGGTTATCCGGCCCGATGGTCTGGCGCAGAGAGTCCGTGAGGGCATGCTGGCAGTCGCCACTGGCATCGGCATAGTTGTTGAGAATCTGGGAAAGCTGCACGAGGTTGCCGTATACGCTCGATCCGCCTCCGGCTGCACCGCGATCGACGGTGCATGACCCGTTTTGATGCGAAACCGAGACATTCGGAACCTGCGAGGTATCACCCAGCAGGGTATCCATCGTGTTCACGGTGCTTTCCAGCTGGCTGATGAGCTGGTTCTTGTTACCGTCGGCAGTCTTGGCAAGGTCATCCTTGAGGGACTGAATTTGCCCGTCAAGCTCCGCCATACGCTTGGTCAGGCTCTCGCTGTTAGCCTGGAGGTTTTTCGCGGCATCCTGACCCAGGGTGTCCGAGGTGTTGTCCAGGCTGGAGCGCAGTTCGTTCACCTGCGAGCTGGCGCTGGTAATCGTCGAATCGACGTTGTTCACCAAGTCGATAGTGCGCTGAAGCATCGCAACCTGGTTGGCGTCGTTCTTATTGAAGCTGTTGTTGAGCACGCTCTCACCCGAAAGGTCAGAGGCGAACCCCGGCTGAACCGCGATATCGAAATCGGGTGCCTTGAAGTCCTGCGCATTCACCTTCAGCGTGAACGATGTGCTTGCCCCGGAGGTCGGAGGCGCCAGGATCGCACCCCACTGCACATTCGCCTTGCCGTCCCCGGTCGTGCTGATCACGCCGTTGGTTGCGCTGTCGTCCGTCTTATCGCCGGAGGTAATGATCTGGTTGGATTTCACGTTATCGAGTGAAACCGACCCGGCTACCGTAAACGGAACACCGACGAGCGCCTGGTTGGTGCGCTTGGTGCCGCCCGCATCGTAGCTTACCTCTTGGGACTTGAGCGTAAGGTTTTCGACGGTGACCTTAATAGTCAGCTCGCCGGAGTACCCGTTCAGGTCTTTCAGGTTTGTACCGGTGCCTTTGGAGCTCTGGTACTGGGTGCTGACGCGCACCGGGACGTCGTTAATAACGTCTTTGACCTTGAAGTTGATGGTCTTGCTGGAGCTCTTGTGCTCTTGTTCATTGACATAGATATTGTTGGTGTCAATAGCAGAAACGTTACCGTTGCTCGCAAGTTTAAGATTCACGTTCTGCAGCACGTGCGTGGGGTTTTGCACCTGCTGTTCGCTCTGCTGGGTCGTCTGCCCGGGCGAGGTAGGATCACTATTCTGCTGGTCTGACGAGGAGCATGCCGCAAGGAGCAAACTGCCAATGACCCCGATGGTTAAAGGCACCCGCACACAGCGGCTCTTCCACGTCAGCCGTGATTCTGACGCGTCGAAGCGTGTAGACATATGGCACTCCGGAAGGTGGCTGATTTTATGGACAGTAATGTTGCATCGTATGTGTGTGGCGTTGAGTAAACCGTTCGAGGCAACTTAAAGGTATTCTACCGCGCCATGAGTAGAATGTGCGGGAAATATGCCAATCTTAACGCTCTGTCGCACGATCAACAGATGTTCAATTACCGTGATGTAATACTGAAAGCGTTACTTTGCAGATTTGTGAAGTTACCCACCTGAACGTTGAGCTTGCACTGGGGAGCAACCGATAGGGCCGTCACATTTTTCTGATCCGCTGAAATCGACAGGTGACCGGAGCATCCGTCTGTGAAGGCGATATCGCCCGTGTCCGGCGCCAGCGAGGTAATGGCCTGGGAGGGGGTGCCGGTCTGCGGCAGCTTCATGAGCGGGTTCAGGTCATCCTTGCCGCTGGGCCACACCGGCAGCAGGGTAACCGGTACCGCCGACTGGTTAACCACGCGGTTGGGCACCTGCACCTCAATCTTCTGGATGCGCTGAATGGGGTACGAAGCCGACTTCACGTCCGGGTCGCTAATGGCGGTCTGGGTCTTCTTGGTGATCTCCCCCAGCCATTTTTCGAGGCTCTTCTGATCGGGAATATCGATATCGATCTTGGCGCTCATGGTTACGGCAGAGTTCGCCGGAATCTTAAGGTTACTCACATTCCAGGCGCATTTCGTATCCAGCCCGGTAATGGCGGCCTGGTTTTTGCGGATCTCCTCGGCCTCACTCGCCTGGTTCCACGTGGTTTGCGGGCAGGAATCGGTGCTCAGCCCGGGAATGACCTGCAGAATATCGCCGTGCAGCCCGGATTTTTGCGTCGAGTACTCAAATTTCACGGTCGCCGTATGAGAAGACGGGTCATAGTCGGCCTCCAGGCGGGTGCCTAAGCCGCTCGGCAGGGGCGAATTCGTGCCTGAGGATGCGGTCCAATGCTCTTTTGGACCCTCTTGCTTCTTCTCACCGGAACTATTGATAAAGACGAAAACGCACGCGCAGATAAGCGCCAAAATACCTAATATCGACCCCCACACGAGCGGGCGTTTGAGCTGTGAGGCAACCGTTCTCGGCTGCTCATTCTCAAATTCTTCGTCGATTTCTTCCTCTTCGACAACCGGCGCCTCGGTCACCGGGCGGATAATCGTCTGATGTGAGGCTTCACCCAGTTCGGGTACTTGGGTGCTGTAGTTATCCGACGCGGCTTGAGCGGGTGCCTGCTCGCCGCCGCGAATAACCGTGCGCTGACGACCACCGGTGCTCTGATTTTCTGAGGCACGTTCCTCATACTCGAACCGGTCGGCATCCTGGTATTTCTTGCGCAGAGCCCGAACCTGCGCCACAGCCTGCGCGGCCTGCGGGCGGTTCTTGGGCGATAGGCTCATAAGACTCTCAAGGACGGTGCGCACATCCTCGGGAAGGTGATCGCTGATCTGAACGGCAGAATCCGCATCCACCAGCGGAACGGCGCCGACCAGAAGCTCGTGCAGCATAACACCGGCGGAATAAATATCGGCTGAGGAATCCGAGCTTCCATAGGCTTTACGCTCGGGCGACATGTAGGCGGGCGTACCGTAAAAACCCTGGCTCTCCGTCTGCCCCATGAGCGTGGCGATACCGAAGTCGGCAACCCGCACCTGCTCCACGAGGGCATCACCGTAATGCCCCGATAAAAGCACGTTATCGGGCTTAATATCTAGGTGCAGAACCCCGGAACGATGCGCGTATTCCAGCGCCAAAAGCACGCGCTCAACAATGCCGAAGGCCTCGCCAGGCAGCAGGTTCTTCTGCTTCTGCAAAAACTCGCGCACGCTTCCGCCATGCTGGTATTCCATGACGATCGCCAGGTTATCGCCCTCAACCACCATGTCTTCGATCGGCACGATGTACTGGTGGTGCAGCTGCGAAAGCACGGTGCGTTCGCGCACGAACCGCTCAAGAAATTCGCTGTCTTTGTGGTATTCGGGCTTGAGGAATTTAGCAGCATACAGCGCCCATGAGCCTTTACGTGATACCGCCCAGACGGTGCCGACCGTGCCGGAACCTACCGCGCAAATGAGCGTGAAGGCGGATCCTAGCGGCGCTCCTTCGCGCATGCCGGTTATTGCATCGTCCACGGTTGCTCCTCACGCTCTAGTGCTCGGGTAGGTCTCACGGCTATACCTAGTGTAACCGGCGCATCCGCAAGATTCAGCCTTTTGCTCACGGTCAGCGGGGATTTTAAGGGGGTATAAAACGGATGGCGCTCCCGCTGCTCTACCCGCCAAAACCCTTGCTCAACACGCTCTTAAACGGTTATGACCTCACCGTTTTTGTGAAAACGGTGAGGTCATAAGGTGTAATGCGTGTTCGGTGTCTTACGCCGCGGCTACTTTTGCCGACGACGGATCACCAAAACAGCACCAGTGCCCAGAAGCGCAACACCCGCGATTACCACGGGAATCACGGCAAATCCGGTATGCGCCAGCGCATTCGAGCCCGCGGATGCACCGCCAGCAGACCCTTGAACCACACCGGATGCACCCGAATCTGAACCGCCCGATACGCCGTTCCCTGACGATCCGGTGACCGTGCCGTTCTCTGTAGTTGCACCAACCTGGGTACCCGCCCTCTGGGCTGTTCCCGGGTTCGCCGCTTGCTCAGAACCTTGCGGGTTCGTGCCCTCTGTACCGTTCTGCGGGGCTGCCGAGGCATCCTGCGGTTCGGTCGGGTTGTGCGGATGCGCCGCATCCGCCGAGGCATCCGGAACGCGCACGGCGCCCTGAGGGGTGCCCACCCGTGCCGAGGAGTCTTGCCCGGCATTCTGGTCGGAGGATGAACCGTCGTTTGTGCCCTTGCCCGACTCTGACGCTGTGGTAAAGGAGCATGCGTTGCTTGCCTCATTCCCGACGGCAACGGCAAGCTGCTGGACTTTACTTGTGATCTCAGTACCGTCTTTGAGTTTTGCGGTGTACTGAACGTCAAACATGTAATGCCCAGGCTCGGTAAACACCCAGTTGGCGTGCGCGTGGGTTGCGTAGTCGATCGATATACTATGTTGATTTTTGGTCGAATCCAGCAGAACCTCGGGGCCGGTCAACGACTCAGTGAAGACGCCGAATCGCGCGCCCTTCGGCATGCTGCGAGGAACAACATGCAGGGTTACGCCGCCGTCGAGTCTGCTGTAGTCCACATCCTGGGTGCTGTACCCGGGCCAGGGCAGCCCGCGCATCTGGGTTTGCGGAAGCCCGTAAAACGCGGTTCCGACCGGTCCAATAAAGTCGAGTTTGGGCGAGTTCATGTGCTCGTTGCGGCTGCGGCGGGCACGATCACTAACGGTCCACACCACGGTATCCAGCGGGCGCACCACCGAGTCCGCATCTATGAGTCCGCTATCGTCTTTGAGCCCCAGTTCCAGCCGGTTATCACGCAGTTGTGCTTGAAGGTCCAGGTGCCCGTCGCCGATTTTATAGCGGCCGTCGATCTTGCCCGCCTCGCAGGTTGGCATGGGGGCGGGCGCCTTCGGTGCGGGGTTTTGCGTGTTTTGTGCATCCCCATCTCGTGAGGGAGTCGGGCTTGCGCTCGGCTGCTCGGGAGCCGCCGGGGCGGGGGATGCACTGGGCGGCGCATCGTTGGGGTCGGGACCGCTCGGGTCAGCGGAGGGGCTTGACTGGGGTTCCGGGGTGTGTGAGTCGCCCGGCTGGGGGTTTGCGGCGGGCGCATCCGCACCCAGTGTTCCCGTGGCGCTGTAATCGCCGCCGCGCTGATAATTCTGGGTGAGTTTCACCTGTGAAGTGCGGGCATTCATATCGGGATGCGGCAGCACTTTCACGATAAGTTCGCTGTTCTCAAAGTAGCTGTCTTCTCGGTAGGTGAAGCGCGCTACCCCGTTGTCGATCGTGGTTTCTATATCGAATTTTGGGTATTCGTAGTCGTTGGGGGCGTAGAACCCGCCCCGGATAAACCCGCGAACGTTAGGGTCGGCGAAGGTCACCTCAAGCGTGCGGTACCCTTCCTGCGTGGAGGGCACGGTGCGTACGGTGTAGTCGCCGCTGGCGGGGGTGTATTGAGCGGTAGGAAGCACGGTATTGCGCCCATCGGGCTCTTCAACGGGCCAGTCTCCAGTGCCGTCGTCGCTGTATACGCTCTCGGCGTGCCCGGGTTCATAGGCGAGCTTATGCGAAATCCATCGCGCGCCCTCGTTCCCGCTTGGGGTGAAGACAGCCTGCAGATGCGAGGATTCGCCGCCCATCATCTCGCTCCAGGTGGCGGTGCCGTTTTTTACCTCAAGGTCGGTGAGGAAGTACCCGTTGTTGTAGAGGGTGAGCGTTCCGCTGAGGTTTTTATCGGCTGCGGTGAAGGTGATGTCGCTGAGTTTATCGTCGGCATCCTTGTTCTTCGCGGGGTCGGGATCGAGCTTGTGGGGTGCCACGGAAAGCACGTATTTGGCGGAGTCCAGGTTCCCGACGGGTGCAGCATTGTAGCGGTCAATGGTCGGTACCGCGTTCGGGGTTCCGTCACCGAGAATGGGTTTACGCCCACCCACCTGCCACACGAGTTTTTGCGGCGGGGATTGAATGATTGATCCGTCCGTGCCGCGCGCTACCGTGCGATAGGTCACCACATAACGCCCGGGTCGTGTGAAGGTTGTGGTGTTATGCGTGTGGCTTCCTTTGCTGAGCAGCCAGGAGTGCCACCCGGTACTTGTGCTCGATAGGATGCGGTTCACATCCGCAGGTCCTTCATCGGGGTTGTAGCGAAAAAGCTCCATGCGGCCGGGACCTTCGACCGAGAGAATATCGGTCGCGTAAATGCCGTCGCGGAATTTTTCAGTAGGGATTTTGACGGATGAACCCAGCCCCGCCCAGATAGGATCGTGATTGCCCCAGGTCAGGGTGGGTGCCATGTAGAGAGTCTGCCCGGGTTCGCCCAGAAAACGCAGATTGGGTGAATCAGTGAGGGTCAGAGTGTATTGGGATGCACCGTTGCGACCATCCCATCCCTTCCCCACCCAGTTGACGGTCTTGTCGAGGTCGTAGAGATCGGCACCGGTCTTATAGGGGTTTGCTTCGTTTTTGAGTGCGAAACCGCCGTTTTCCCAGTAGGTTTTCGGGGCATCAACATGGCCCTGAGTAGTAATAATGCGCCCGTCGTCGGGTCCCGCATGCGCGGGGAGCATAGGCGATGCGCCAGCGAGAGCCAGCAGAGCTACTGCGGAAATACGAGCAAGGGATGCACTCAGCGCACGACGATGTGTGTATTTCGTGTACATGACAACCTTTCTCATTTTGCATACACAGCCTATCACTAATTGAGAATAATTGTCATAATCAAAATAGATATGTATAGTGATTCTCATAATCACACGCGCCGATGCGTCGTGAACTCACACACCACACCGTCGTTGGAGGAAAACTATGCGCAGATCCGCCCCGCAAACCCCGCCGCGAGAACAACGCGGTCGCAAAACATTTACCATCATCGGAACCACCGCCCTGGGATGCACACTAGCCCTCTCCCCCGCGCTGCCCGCGTTCAACACGGCACCGGCGGCACTCGCACACGAAGAACATGGCGCAGGTGCAGCACAGGCAGAACCGCGCAGTTACACCGGGAATTACATTGTGCGCGGCGTGCATACCGAACTGCTCAATGCAGAGCTTCACGACGGAAAACTCACCCTAAACTCCAAGGCCGAAACGCAGGATGGTGAAGGTCTTTTCAACCCCTCCACCACCGTTTTCAATCTGCCCGCCAACGATCAATCCCAAACCCGCGTAGCCGCCGGATACGATTTCATCGCCCCCGAAGGCACCCCCATTTGGTACATTCCGCAGAAGCATACCGATGGGCTTCTCTACCCTGGCTTCAGTGCCGAGAACATTCCGCAGGGCGCTCTGAAAAACAATAAAATCACGGTTGAACTCGTCAAAAGCGAGGTTCCCGAAGGTGCACGCGCCGAGGTTTTTCAGGAGAATCTGTCCGGGGCATCGCGCATGTTCAGCACGGCGGATCGGTTAGCACCCTACGAGCTTGAGGCGGGTTCTCATGTACATGCCGCATGGGCGTTTACCGCCGCCGGAACCTACCGGTTCACTTTCCGCACGAGCGCCGAGCTCGCGGACGGCACGCAGGTTCACGCTGAGGCGACCTACACCGTTGTGGTGGGCGAAGTTCCGCAGGATATTTTCGAGCAGGGGCATCGGGAACAAAACCCGCAGGGCTCCGCCGAATCAGCTGCCGCTCCGCCGCAGCATGAGGAGGGCGGTGAGCAGGCGCATCGGGATGCCGCCCCGAATGAGCGCTCATCAGAGGGAGATCATGGCGCGGGTAATTCCCGCGCGCAGCATCAGGTGATCGAGCCCGCGCATCAGGAGTCGTCGAGTGTGGAAGCCGCCCCGGCTCAGCCTGAATCTTCAGCGGATGCGGCGCCCAACCCCCAGATTGCAACGGGTGATGCCCCCGCGCCCGATGCGCCCGCCCCGGCACCGCAACAAGCCGGTCAGAATGCAGGTGCACCGAACCACACGGTTAACGGGTCAAATGCCCAGAATGTTACCGCGCCGACCGTCCGGGGTGCGGGTTCTGGCGGTTCAGGGGCTTCGGGCAATACCGCGCCGTCTTCGGGTTCTCGCGGCGGGTCTTATCCCGGAACCGAATCCGAGAAGTGCATTCCGACCGAGGTTGTCGTTAAGGATTCCGTGCAGTCACGAAGCACCCAAAGTCCGGCAAATATTCCCGGCACTCTGCCGATGGTAACGACTGCGGATCATGCCGCGGCGGATCGCGCTACCGAGGGGCATTTTGACGTTGGTCCGGTCTTGAACGGTTCCACGTTGAGTTCTGCCGTCAAAGATGATCGGTTCAGCCCACCTAAACATGTGTCACCCGGCTCTTTAGAGTTCGTCCTCGGCGATGCTGCGAAGCTGAAATTCCCGGCGGGCATGGAAGATATTGCCCCCGCGGGAAGTACCGTGCACATGATTGGTGCTACCCAGCAGGCGGGCGTGCCGTGGCTGGGGTGGAGTACCCAGGATCCCGAACTTCTCAAACAGGCCGATGGACCGGTCACCATGAGTTTGAAGGGATTCGACGGCCCCGGCTCAATGTCGGTGTTCCTCTCGGGCAACTTCGGATCCGCCGGGCAAAAAGTCTTCGATTCCCGCGGCGGCTCATTTCAGGTTCCACTGAATACGCACCAACACAGCAACTGGGTGTTTACCGCTGAGGGCCGCTACCGGGTGACGATCGGTTGGCAGGTGCATCTGAAGAACGGGCAGACCGTCGAGAGCACATCGACCCTGAACTTTACGGTGGGCAATGCCGATAATCCGGCAAACCCCGAGCCCGCGCATCATGAGAAGAACGCGCCTGAGAACGCCGAAAACTCGACCACTCATAAACCTGCCGAACAGCAATCCCAGCGGGGCACCGTGGATGCGGCCAGCGGTATTGTCACGAAGCCGGACGGCACGAAGGTGCGCATTGTCGGCAAGACCGCCTCGGGCAAGGACTGCGCCCTCACCAACCAGGAGCTTAAGGATGCGCAGCAATCGGCTGCCGCCGGGAAGCTCGCCAACACCGGGGCTGGGTTTAATCCGTTTATGGTCAGCACCTCTGTGCTTGCCGTCGCGCTGGGAGGCATGATCGTATACACCGTGCGCCGTCGGCACCGCCATGAGCTCTAGAGGTTCACGCCGTCAGTCTTGTACACCGAAGCGCTCACTCGCACTTCCGCTCAGCCGCCGCGCTTTCCTGGGTTTTCTGCCCGTTTGCGCGGCGTTGAGCGCCTGCACCGCACAGAATACGTCCTCGGGTTTTGATGCCGACGGGCGTCTTCAGGTGGTGGCGACAACCCCGATTTTGGCGGATGTGGCGCGTGCTGTTGGCGGCGAGCGTGCTCGGGTACACGCCCTCATTCCCAATGGTGCAGACCCGCATTCCTATGAGCCGAGCCTGCGGGATGTGCGCGATGTCGCCTACGCGCGGCTGGCGTTCACCAACGGTCTGCTGCTGGAACAGCGCAAAATGGTGGCGATGGTGAGCTCTAACCTGCCGCAGGGTTCGGCGCAGGTGGCGGTTGCCGAGAGGATTGAGCAGTACGGCGGCAAACTTGAACCCGTGGTAGAGGATGCCTCGCTGGATTCTATCTGGTTGGGGCTGCGCGTTGAGGACGCCGAGTCTTCGGGCGCATCCGCCAGTCATTCCGCTGAGTCGCCCTCAGATTCGGATGCTTCGGTCGCGTTTTCGGTTACCCGTGTGAAGGGTCCCGGGCAGGTTGCGGCGTTTATTACACAGACCTTCGGCGCGGTCGAGATGATGTGCGATTCTCAGGCGCGCGGCACGCAGGAATCCACACAGGATGGTGTGAGGGTGCGCACCGGCGATATGGGGTCGCTGGAGCTTCCGCTGCAGGCGCATACGCATCTTTCGTGGGCTTTTGCGGATGCCGGTGTGTACGAACTTGATGTTCTGGCAACGCCCCGCAACGCGCCCGAGGGGGTGCGGCAGGCGCAGGGGACACTGCACGTTGTGGTGGGTGAGGATCCTGCCGAGGCCGCCTCTCGTCTGGGCGCAAATACGACCGTTTTAACCTCTGGACATGCGGATATAGCCGTTCAGGCATATACGGGACGGCTTGTGATTCGCGCCGATAGCGGCGGGAAAGTCACCGAACACAACCTGGCTCGCACGATCATTGCGGTTCCTTCGCGCACTCTGCAGGAGGTTCCTGCGGGCGGCCAGTACGGGTTCTTGAGGGGGTCTTCGCGCGAGCATCGGGGGCAGGTGTATTTGCTGGCGCAGGCGGTGCTCGGCAAACATGTGCACGGCGAGATAGACCCGCATATATGGCATTCGGTGCCAAATATGAAGGCGGCCGCGCAGGTCATGCGTGATGCTCTCGCCGAGACTGACCCGCCCGGAACCAGCCTTTATGCGGCGAATACCGAGCGTGTTATGCGCGAGCTCGATGAGCTGGACTGGGAGATTCGCGGCATCTATGCGTCTTTGCCCGAAGCCTCAAAAAACCTGATTACCACCCATGACGGGTACCGCTACCTGGCGAGTACTTATGGGCTGACGGTGGCGGGGTTCGTGACGCCGGTGGCGGGCAGTGAGCCGAGCATCCAACAGCGGCAGCGGCTGCAGCGCACTATCAGGGATTTGCGTGTACCGGCTATATTCCTCGATCGGAATACTCGCACACGAAGCCCAGTTTTGCGTGAGGTCGCCCATGAAAACGGGGTTCAGGTGGGTACCTTATATTCCGATTCGCTCGATGATGAGGCACCCCATTATGCAGACATGATGCGTGCTAATGCACATACTATCCAGCGAGCGGTTGGGCGGTGAAGTCGTATTCTCGTCCATAGCCACATATGCATATACATCCATCAACGTTGAGGAAGAAGACATACATGAAATATTCTATTTTTGGAATAAAAGCTAGTCAGAAGGTTATTTCATTCGCTTTATGTGTGGGTCTCACAGCATCTATAGCCAATCCGGCATATGCCGATCACACGCCCGCGCCGGGTGCATCGTCAAGCACGGCAGCCACGAGCGATAACCTCAGTAAAGAGCAGAAGGCTCTGCAGCAGACGCTCTCGCCCGAGCAGCCGGTGGGCACGGGACGCACCGAAATTTCGAGCGGGCATGTTGATATGGGTCCGCGTTTTACCGACGGTAAGTTTCAGCTCATGATTCATGACGATCATTCCGCTACACCCATCTGGCGCAGCGTGGACGATGTTCTGTACCACGGCTCCGATGCGGCCCTGCGCCAGGTTCCTAACGATGACCGTTATTCGTTTGTGGGTGCACAGCCCGGCGAGCAGGTGTATGTGATTCCGCAGACCGAGACGAAGGGGGTCGTCTGGCCTGGCTGGACCACCCAGGACCCGGGGCTTGTGCAGAAAACCCCGCGCGGGGTCACCCTCACCCTAGAGCAGGTTCAGGGACCGGGGCAGTTCACGCTGTACTTGGAGAATGGGAACTTCTCGAAGCCGCAGGTTTTGTGGGATTCGTCCAAGCACGAGCCGCAGGATATATGGGTTGAGAAGAACACGCATACCCACGCCAATTGGGTGTTTACCAAGCCCGGCGCCTATCTGCTGAAGGTGACGGCCCGTGCGGAACTTGCGGATGGTTCGGTTGTTTCCGATACCCGCTATATGAAGTTCGCCATCGGGGATTCGGTGACTGCGGATGAGGTGTACACTCTGGCGCAGCAGGCTTCGGATCAGGCACCGGCGGGCAACTCGGAGGGCGCGCACTCTGCGGCGGCTTCCGATAGTCCGGGAGCCTCATCCGGCGGGTTCCCTGTCCTTCCGGTGGCGCTCGGTGCGGGGGCTGTGGCGGTGCTTGCCGCAGCGGGGCTCTTCATGATGCGCCGCAATAAGGCCGCGCAGGCGCAGGCCGAGCGCATCATGGCGAGTGGAAAGGGCGCGCGGGATGAGTAAAGGTACCACCGTGCTAGGGTCCAAAAACGACCCTGCGCCGGGGAGTGAAAATCCAACGTTGAGCATCCAGAACCTCTATGCGGGGTACGGGCGGCGGGCAGTGCTGCGGGACTTTTCACTCACCCTGAACCCCGGCGAATTTGTGGGTCTTCTCGGGGCAAACGGTGCCGGAAAAACCACGCTGTTACGTGCCATTATGGGGCTGTTGCATCCTGCCTCGGGGAACATTCGGGTGCTGGGCAGTACTGCACGCACCGCGCGGGCGCGCATCGGCTATGTGCCGCAGAAGCACCAGTTTCAGTGGGATTTCCCGATCACCGTCGAGGATGCGGTCATGACCGGGCGAACCCGCGAGATAGGCTGGTTTCGTCGCCCTAAAACCGCGGATTGGGTTAAGGTTTTTCACGCCCTAGAACGCACGGATTTAATGCCGCTGAAGAACCGTCCCATCGGCGAGCTTTCCGGCGGGCAGCGGCAGCGGGTGCTTCTGGCGCGTGCTCTCGCGGTTGAACCGGCGCTTTTGCTTCTTGATGAGCCCTTCACGGGGGTGGATGCGCCCACCCAGTCCGCGCTCACCGAGCTGTACCGGCAGCTGGCGGGTGAGGGTGTGACGATTCTGATGTCTACCCACGATATTGTGGCGGCGCAGGAGTCTTGTTCGCGGCTGTGCGGGGTGCGCGGTTCCTTGGGCTTGGACGGCAAAGCCGAGGATTTTTCGCCGCAGCAGCTTTACGCCTGGGTGCACGGGCGCGAACTTGCGGGCGAGGGTGAAAGCACAGGTAAAGGCGGAAGCGCGGGCACAAACCCATCGCCCGAGATACTTGTACCGGGCGCAGACGGCGACTCGACCGGCGGCACCCGGCAGGGGCATCCTGCCGGTCATCGTATAACCTCGCAGGAGGCAGCGGCATGATTACTCCCCTCGATTTTCTGTTTGACCTTTTTAACCCTTCCCTGGCGTTTCTGCCGCGTGCCCTCGCCGCAGTGACGCTGGCTTCTTTGGTGACGGGCGTGGTGGGGTGCCATGTGATGATGCGCGGCATGGTTTTTATTGGCGATGCGGTTGCCCACTCGGTGTTTCCCGGCTTGGCGGTTGCGTTCGTTATCGGCGGCAACCTGGTGTTCGGGGGCCTGATCGCAGGCGTTATCACGGCAGTTTTGGTTGCCATTTTTAGCCAGAACCAGAAGCTGCGAGAAGATTCGGTAATCGGTATTTTCTTTGCCGGTTCGTTCGCGTTGGGTATTGTGATTATTTCTCTGGCGCCGGGGTATTCGGGGTCGATTCAGGATTTCCTGTTCGGTTCGATTGTGGGGGTTTCACGCGGCGATATTGCCCAGGCTGCGGCTATGTCCGCCGGGATTCTGCTGCTTCTGTGGCTGTTTCATCGGCAGCTGGTGACGGTGAGCCTGGACCGTGAAAGTGCACGCGCGTTAGGGTTGCCGGTGCTGTGGCTGGATATTCTGCTGTATGTGCTCGTAACGGTTTCCGTGGTGATTTCTTTGCAGACGCTCGGGAATGTGCTGGTGCTTGCGCTCATTGTGGTTCCGGCCAGCGCATCGCGGCTCGCATGCCGCCGTTTAGGCACTATGATGCTGTTCTCACCGGTTTTCGGCGTGCTGTGTTCGACGGCGGGGCTGTACTTCTCGTGGGCGTTTAACCTGCCGACTGGCGGCACGATTGTGCTGACGATGGTCGCCGCTTTCGTGCTGGTGTGGGTGTTCACCTGGATGCGCCAGCGAGTCAGGCGCATTCCTGAGACCGCCCGTTCCCTGCCGGTTTAGGCTTTGCCGTGCCCATCACAAGGCTCTCACCGTCGCCTGTCAGGTCAGTAAGAAATAGTCTGCGATAACATCCCACCGGCGGCGCAGCACGTGCTGATCCGCGAAGAGCGTGGCGCCGCGGTCGGTAAGATGTGCGTGCACGTTCCGGTAGAGTTCATCGCGCAGGTCGTTCATCGTGTTCACGGACAAATACCCGAGCACATCCGGCAGCACGGTATCGAGGCGCTGCTGCTGCAGCTCCTGCTCGGTAAGTGCCACATAATCCGCCAGATCAAAGGTTTCCATGAACCGATGAGCGGCGGTGTTGAAACGAGTGAATGCTTCTATATTGAGCGTCCCATCGGGCCTCAGGTAAGTCATTCTCGCTTCGTGATCTACAAATTCGTGGTAGCGGGGGTGGCCAACGCTTATAAAGTACATATCGCCGTCATGCGGGGAGGGCACAGATTTAAGAGGCTGATCGAGGTGTGCCGATATTTTTCGCAGGGTTTTACGCCATTTTTTAGACATCACATAAAACGCCGGGATGCCGCTGTAGTTCCCCGGCGTATGGTTGAATGTTGCGTAGAGAAAAGCAGCCCGAAATATGAGGTCTTCACCGTATTCTTGGGTGAATACGGGCTGATTTTTGCGTGGTTTCGACCAGCCCAGTGAGCCCAGGTGCTCGCGGAATGCTTCACCGCTGGAAATATCCCGGTATGTATAGTTTTCCGCCATGCTATCCCCCATATACAGCCTATTTTTAGCAACCACCCTACCATTTGCGAGCGCGTGGCCCTGCGTTTATCGTCGTGTTTTTCTGCCGCCTATGAGGGATTTTACCAGCATCGCGCGGTGATGCCGTGGTTGCCCTCGACCTGCTGGAGGGCGTAGGTATTGGTCTGGCGATCAGTATCTTCTTCGTGCTGCAGGGCAATATGAAGCGCGCCTACTACCTCAGCCGTGAGGAGCTTGCGGAGGCCGACGAAATCACGCTGGATTTGGCGGAAGAGGTGTCGTTCTTGAACAAGGCGGCTATTAAGAAGACGCTGAAGAATATTCGCCCCGGCTCGAAGGTCACGATCAACGCCGAGAACTCTTCGTATATCGCCAGCGATGTACTGGAGCTGATTGAGGACTTCTCCAATGTTTATGCGAAGGAGAACGATATTGAGGTGGTGCTCAAGGGCTTCAAGTCGGATTATCACGATGCGGAGCGTGATCGCCACAGCCACGTGAAGGTGGGTCATAGCGCAAGTATCTAAGCTATGAGGCGGTACCCGTGCGGTATCGCTCCCCCTCGTGCATGTACGCGAGCAGGTGGTTTTTGACCGAGCAGGTAGGAAAATCTTACCTGCTCGTACCAAAAACCACCTGCTCGCGGTATAGAGCGCATCGCGCATAAGCCTGCCATTCTTACAGTCACCATAACCTTAAATGTAATCTGCGTAACACCTAGGAAGTTAGGGATTTTTCCGGTTTAATGAAGGTACAACCTATAAAGAACTCTTGATAGGTTGAGACTATAAGCGATGATGCTGTAGCTACAGCCCCTCATAAAATCTCAGTTAGGAGTCACCATGAAGGCAGTTGTTTACCACGGTCCAGGCAAGCGAGCTTGGGAAGAAGTTCCAGACGCCACCATCCTTGAACCCACCGACGTCATTGCTCGCGTTGATACCACCACCATCTGCGGCACCGACCTGCACATCCTCAAGGGTGACGTTCCCGAGGTTGAAGAAGGGCGCATCCTGGGCCACGAAGCTATCGGCACGATTACCGAAGTCGGCTCTGCGGTCACTGATTTGAAGGTTGGCGACCGCATCATTATTCCGGCGGTCACGAACTGCGGCAAGTGCTCATACTGTAAGGACAATAAGCCTTCGCACTGCCAGACCGTGGGCGGTGTCGGCTGGATTTTCGGGTACATGATTGACGGCACCCAGGCTGAGTATGTGCGCATTCCTTACGCTGAGACGTCGGTTCACATGGTTCCCGAGGGGCTGACCGACGAAGATGTTCTCTTCCTCACGGATGCGCTTCCGACCGGTTTCGAGATGGGTATTCTCAACGGCAACACCAAGCCGGGCGATACGGTGGCTGTTATCGGCGCAGGTCCGGTGGGTCTGGGCGCGATCATGACGGCAAACCTGTGTGGTGCTGGGCGCGTGATTACCGTCGATATGGACGATAACCGCATGAACAAGGCTCTGGAATTGGGCGCAACCGATAAGGTAAACGCCGCCGATCCGGATTTTATCGAGAAGGTTAAGGCCCTCTCCCCCGATGGTTTGGGCGTGGATGTGGCGATTGAGGCCGTGGGCGTGCCGCAGACCTTCGAGACCTGCACCAAGATCGTGCGCCCCTACGGCAATATTGCGAACGCGGGTGTGCACGGCAAGCCGGTGGAGCTGCCGATTAACACCATGTGGATCTCGAATGTAAACATCAACATGGGTCTGGTGAACTGCAACACCGTGGGCAACCTGCTGAATATGGTGCGTTCGGGCCGCCTGAACGCAAAGGCAATGGCAACCCACTACTTCACCTTTGACCAGTTCGAGGAAGCATACGACCTGTTCGCAAATGCCGCTGAGCATAATGCGGTGAAAGTTGTTATCTCTCGCGAACCGATTAAGAAGTAGGGTGTAAGCACCCTAAGCTAACCCCTCCGGGTTCTTTACCGTCCTTCCCGGAGGGGTTCCTTTCGCTCTCTTTCCCGGAGCCAGCCATGTTTACCGGGGGTTGCGCACTGTAAAAAGGCTCTTTATTCCAATAAAGCGGGTTTTCCCCATCTTTATTGGAATAAAGAGCCTTTTTATGCAGGAATCTGCTCAAGACGAGCGTTGCTTTACCGACCCTTCGCCAGGTTTTCGAGCTTGGTCACCAGCGCATCAGTGTCTCGGGATGCGCTGGTGAGCACACGATAGATCACGCGCCTCTGTGCAGCCTGGCGTACCGCATCCCGACCTTGCGGCACTCCCCCGCCAGCGCGGGTACGCTCATCGGCTAACTCTTCGGCACGCATAGCGGCGTAGTTGATCTTGGCGGCGAGCTGCATCCTGTCCCGTTCCAGCTGAACACCAGCCCACGAGACGGGCCTGCTGGGGAACGGGCTGTTTGATTCGTCCGCCGCACCCCGGATGCGCTGCGCCTCCTGGGTCAGCTGTGTTGCGTCTACCGCGTCGCCAGCCTGTTTGTACATATCAAGCAGAATATGGAAGTTCTTCGCCTTCTCGCTGAGATACTGCGCGTTGGTGGCCGCACCTTGAGCTTCGGGGTTCTGGCTCTGATTCGACGGGGTTGACGAAGCCTGCGCAGCGTTCGCAGCCGGAGCGGTCAGAGTCGAACCAACCGCGAGCGCGCCCGCAGCGGGAATGCCAACAGCGGCGGCGCGCAGGAATCGGCGGCGTGAGGTACCCAGTTCAGTCATATGTCCTCCTTATTTATGCGGTGTTAAAACACCATGAGGTGCAGAGTCAGCGCCATTAGGATAAGCGCCAACGCCGCACCTCATGATGCGAAACCGGTAAACCGGTTGGTAGTTTTTAACCGTAACTCACCTGAATACGTTTTTTAGTCAGGGTACGGTTATGCACTACCGTGTTGTCGAGCAGGTTACAGACTGTGTGCTGTGTAGGTTCTCACGCCTTAAGAGTAGTTACCTTCAATAAGCTTGCGCTGAAACACGACAATGGTCGGTGAGGGACCGTCAAGAACCCCGTCTGCGGTTTGGCCCAACCAGCTCTGCAGAGCACTGATTGTAGAGGGTCCGATCAAACCATCAGCACCCACCCCGAGCCAGCGCTGCAAATCTTTGATGGTGTCTGAGCCGGAGGCGGCATCGTCAGAAACCCACTGCCAACCGCTCGTCAGACCGGGATTAGCACTTGACTGGGATGCGAGCTGACTGTCGATCTGCCCATCAAGGGGAAGACCGCCCTCCACCGCAGAGTTTACGGCGGCTATGCTGTTGAGACGCTTCTGCAGCTCAACCGTTGTTTCGGAGCCCCAGTACCCATCATCTGTAAGAGCATTTGCTGCCGGGGCAGTCACGAGGGTCGAGCCAAAAGCAAGTAGACTAGCGGCAGGAACACCGATAGCGGTGGTACGCAACAGCTTACGGCGGGAAAGTCCGGTATTTTCGAGAGTCATAATACTCCTTCCTCAACTAAGGCTTATAAAAAGTTTGAAGCGATCTTGGCACCAGTCAAAAGTCCACGAGCCCCAATCTCGCTTCCTCACACAATTGGCTGCGAATTATTGAAAGCGACTGGCATTTTTACTATCAGCATCTTCAGAAGCCTGAGCTTCTTGGGCTCGTTGCTGAGCCAACGTTTCGGCTTTTTGAGCAGCATCATGCAGCTGGGCGCTGATATCTTTGACGGCAGCCTCAAGGGCAGGATCATCAAATGCTGCGGCATCAAGATCGAAGCTGTCTGCTAGTTCTTTAGCCCTCTGAGCTTTTTCCTGAAGCTTCTCAGACTCTACTTTCATCTTGACACCCAAGTCAGTCTCTGCATTCGCAGCTGGGGCCATCACCAAGTTCGCTCCCAAAGCAACCACACCGGCAGCGGGTACGCCAATGGCGGTAGTACGCAGCAGCTTACGGCGAGAAAGATCGGTATTTTCGAGAGTCATAATATTCCTTCTTCACATCACCACATACGAGGTGAGAACATGTCACGCCATTTTCGCGATAATTTATCTTTTAGGCCTCAATTGCCTGAGAATTTAGATAGTTTTGCAGAGCCTCGATCGTCGGCGAAGGTCCGTCAAGCACGCCGTCAGCGGTTTGCCCAAGCCAGGTCTGCAAAGCACTAATCGTTTGAGGACCAATAATCCCATCGCCTTTCTCGAAGCCCAGCTTTTCACGCTGCAACCTAGCGATAGTACCTGAACCCTTCACCTGTTCATCGGAAACCCACTGCCAGCCTGAAGCCAGACCGGGGTTCTCCTCAGCACGTGATATTGGCTGAGAAGAAATAGTCCCCGAAGGATCCCCAAAAGGAAGAAGATCGCTCTGACCAAGAACCCCTTGCATAAGGACACTTTGGAGAAGTTCCGTCGTCTCCGTACCCCAGTAACCATCAACCTCAAGCGCATTCGCGCTCGTCGCGGTCACCAAGGTCGAGCCAAAGGCGAGCATACCCGCAGCGGGCACACCAATAGCGGTAGTACGCAGCAGCTTACGACGAGAAAGATCGGAGTGTTCGTCCATCATTTTTATCCTCCTCACATATATAGAAATTGCGGAGAAAAATCGGGTAACCGATGTATTTTCAGTATGTTGAATTAGTCATAGGTAACCACGATAAGCTCGGACTGAAGCTTCTTAATGGTGGGAGACTCTTCGCTCAATACCCCATCCTGAGGGAGGTGATAACGCGCCTGAAGTGCCGAGATAGTCTGCGGACCCATGAGCCCATCCTGGGTTACCTTGAGCATGCGCTGAAGATGCTTGATAGTCTCTGAGCCGGAGGCGGCATCATCAGAGACCCAATCCCAGCCACTCGTCAGCCCAGGGTTAGCACTCGCCTGAGATGCAGGCTGACTTGAGACGATACCGTCTACCACCGCAAGCTCAGCGAGCCTCTGATACATACGTGTAGTTTCACTTCCCCAGTAACCATCAACTGCCATAGCAGCGTTCGCAGCTGGCGCGGTCACAAGGGTCGAGCCAAAAGCGAGTAGACTAGCGGCAGGAACGCCGATAGCGGTGGTACGCAACAGCTTACGG
>NZ_KV797630.1:145494-149643 GCF_001809415.1 Rothia sp. HMSC058E10
TACGCAACAGCTTACGGCGGGAAAGTCCGGGATTTTCAGTCATACTATTCCTTCCTCAATCAAGGCTTACACATAGTTTGAAGCGATCTTGGCATCAGTCAAAATTTCATAAGCCCCAATATCACTTCCTCACACAACTTAGTTGCGAATTATTTATTCAAAGAGACTGGCGGCATCACGATCAGCATCTTCAACAGCCTGTACTGCCTGGTCTCGTTCTTGAGCCGCCGCTTCAGCCTTCTGCGCAGCATCACGCAGATCCTCGGCGGCAGAATCATTAATCGCGATGTTGTCCTGGTCAAACTTATTTGCTAGATCTGTAGCTTCCTGGGCTTCTTGATGAAGCTTCTCAGATTCTGCTTGCATTGCGCCTGTCGAGTTATCAGCAATCGCTGCATTCGCCGCCGGAGCCGTCATAAAGCCAAGCGCTAGCAGAGCACCCACGACAGGAACCACAAGCGAGGTTACGCGCATCAACTTACGGCGAGGACGATCAGAATTACGAAGTATCATTTTTTCTCCTCAATTAGTTCAATAAGGACTGTGCACTATAAAAAACCGGTGAAAGAGCAACACCGGGTTTTAACCGACGTACTGATTAATCTCATTCTGCAAAGCCTCAATAGTCGGTGATGGACTATCTAAAGTTCCATCCGCTGTCAGGCCATAATGCTCTTGTAAAAGCTTGATATGAACGCCTGTGATGCTGTAGCCAGTTACATTCGCACCCCAGCTCTGGACTTTGAGGAAAATATTTTGCGAGCTAGTTCCGGATCCTAGCCACTGATACATGGCCAGCATGGTTGGGGAACCAGAGGCCTGTGCATCATCGACCCATTCCCAACCGCTGACGATACCCGAGCAGGATGGAGCCATACTTGATGGCTGAGAACTAATAACTCCATCCACCGACAACCCGGCCCCACGCACGGCATTCATAAAGCGTTGGAGCCCTGCCGAGGTTTCCTCGCCCCAGTAACCATCAACGCTAACCGCACTCGCACTTGTTGCGGTCACCAGAGTGGAGCCGAAAGCCAGCAAACTCGCAGCGGGCACGCCTACAGCGGCGGCACGCATCAGCCCGCGACGAGAAATACCAGAATGTTCGTTCGTCATTTTTATCCTCCTTCAGGATGAAAATATATGTTCGCAGAGAAGCACCAACGTGCTTTTCACGCATCATCAAATCTCACATAGAGCTAACCGACGTACTGGCTAATCTCGTTCTGCAAAGCCTTGATAGTCTCCGAAGGTCCATCCAGGCGACCATCTGCCGTGAGACCGTAGTGATTTTGCAGAGCCTTGATGGTATTGGGACCAATCGTACCGTCAGCCTCAACACCACCCAGCCAACGCTGCAGGTAATAGATGGTGAAGTCGTAGCCTTGCGCTCCCCCATCGGATTCCCACTGCCATCCGCTGCCCAGCCCAGGATTGGCAGACTGCTGCGATACAGGCTGATATTTCACAACACCGTCTTCATACCCGTATGTAGGCTGACCGAGTTCCTGCGCAAATATATTGAAGAAAAACTTTTGAAGCTGCGAGGTTGTCTCAGAACCCCAATAACCATCAACCTCAAGCGACTGAGCAGCCGGGACGCTAACAATGCTGGAACCCAGCGCCAGAACGCCTGCGGCGGGAACACCTACGGATGCGGTGCGCAGCAAACGACGACGTGAAATACCAGAATGTTCATTCGACATAGTGATACCCTCCTTTGCGTATTTTTCTGGTGCAGGAAGTTGGAGAAGATTTCAGCACACCATAAAACCATCACCGGTAGTAGCGTTAATTATTCTTCGCTATCTCATCATTGTCTGCGCGAAGGTAATGGTTAATTTCATTCTGCAGAGTCAGAATTGTCGGCGACGGTCCATCTAGTGTTCCATCCGCTGTCAGTCCATAATGAGCTTGCAGGGCACTGATAGTCTCAGAACCAAAAATCCCGTCAGCTCCAACACCTAGCCAAGTTTGCATCGCAACTATTGTTTGGGAGCCAGATGCTTGAGCATCATCAACCCACTCCCAGCCACCAGCAAGACCGGGACATGAAGCCTGCAGACTTGACGGCTGAGAACTAATCACACCATCCACGCTCACCTGAGCATGCTGGGTAATATTTAAGAAAGTTTGGAGCCCACTGGAAGTTTTTGACCCCCACCAGCCATCAGCACCAACTAGCGCGTGATAAGCCTGCGCGCTCGGTGCGGTCACAAGGGTCGAGCCGACAGCGAGTAGACCAGCAGCAGGCACGCCAATAGCGGTAGTACGCAGCAGCTTACGACGGGAAAGTCCAGAGTTTTCGAGAGTCATGTTACTTATCTTCCTTTCACATGGTGGTTGGATACGCGCACTCGCCACTGTAGAGCTACAAAAAGCGTTGCTGATTGCGTACTATCTGTGAACGCCTCATAAAAGAAGGCGCAGGGTTATGACATTTCCTCATGCGGAGCGAGGATTTTATTTAGGGTGCTCAGAATATATCTGCAAGAGCTGCATACCAGCAACACATCTCAAAAGTGATTTTTGGTCACCTCATATAATGCATTTACTGTGCAGTGCTTTCCTGAACGCCTCTGCCCCTACCGTAGAAGCTACACAGGCGAGTTTTCAACCCTTTGAGGCTGTTTTGCTGCATCGCGCAAGACAGAAGTTCATGTATTTTATGCTCTATATCAGAGTGGTCATTGTTCAAAACTTTTAAATGTCATATTTCTTATTCGGGCATGTCACATAAAAATATAACGCCACGCTTCGTAAGTTTTTATAAACACTTCATTCTTTAAATATTTTTTCTTAGGTGTTTCAATAAGTAAATATCTATAAGCACGCTTTAATCCCTGCGAGCAGATAGTATTGTGGCGAGCAGATAACAATCGATTATCTGCTCGCCACAATAACCATCTGCTCGCGCCTCATCAAACCTGACGCATAGGGACTTTAGGATCCGTGAAAACTAATTCTAGGCCTGTTCTTCTGCCGCTGATCAGATAGATAATCAACAACGATGAGAACTGCAATAGCAACGTCTTGAAAACGCTGGTCGTACACAGTGATCTGATATTTGTCGCGCATCTTAAACCTAGGCTTGTGAATAGCGGCGACAATACCTCCTTCAAGAACAATCTCAAAGTTACCCTCCCAGAAACTACCCCCGATCTGAAGCGGAATCTGGTTGAGGTAGGCCTCTATGTTGAGCCCAGCAAGTTTAAACCGTTTGCGCATATACAGCTGGTCGCCAGTGGAAAAGCCAACATTGAAAACGGTACCGAGCCCAAGCTGCCGCTCTAGCGTGAACTGCACGCCGGTCTCAACGTTCGTCACATTCATGTTTTTGCCGAGAACCCGGTAGTTCTCATCAACCTGATATACCGTGTACCCGCCTTCGTCGGTGACGACATAGTGGTCGGTAATTTTGAAGATTTTCTGCGCCGCGTAAAGCTGCCGCATCATGCTCTCCTCTCTATGTGTTTCGGTGGTGTCGTCGGTAGCTCAACCATAGCACCGCGTATGCTCTCAACGACGGAATGAAAGGTTTCAGCCTTTACCTTTTTAGGAGCTTTAAGGATTTACTCACCACAATAACGACGATAATACTTATTAATATTTCTCCGAAAAATACTATTGACAGAATCGTGTCATACAACACCGGAGATGATTCCCGATCCATTGGAAATGTCACAGCGAAAAGCATAACCGACATAATAGGAGCAACTAATATACTGTATATATTTATCCAGCGCACACTTTGCAGCTTCGCCCATTTTCTACACTGCATATAAGCCCTGAACTGCAAAGCAACATGGATAATATACGGAATCGTGAAAAGGGTTAGGGGGACAAGATGCCCAACTACTATGCTGTAATCGGGGGTTTTCCCACAGGGCTGAGGGGGAGCATTGACCAAATTTACAACCCAGTACCATATAAGACCAACCACAAGGACGGAACCCCAGATGGTTCTTAACACGTGCGCTCCAAGAAGGAATTTACGGAACGGGATTTTGGGCGTGGAATCGCCAGGTGCAGCCGAAGGTAAAGGGATTCTAGAGCGATTCATCAGGCACCCCTTCGGATACCTCATGCTGCTTTTGTTCTGAAGATTTGTCTGTCTTTTTAATACTATTTGTCGTGACAACAATCATT
>NZ_KV797631.1:0-376 GCF_001809415.1 Rothia sp. HMSC058E10
AAATCCTCAAAAGGACTAGGTATATAGGACGCAAAAACCCAGCTTGAACCTCAAGACGACTATTCATCCACAGGATATCCTGCATCACCCGTAAACGCGGGACTCTCCGGATACCTTTCAGGATCAAAAATCCAATCCCCCCGCTCATCACACCGAGGAGCCGGGAACCCCTGAGGGAAATATTTTTTCTTCCGCTCCTCATGCCAAGTCCACGGATACTCCACCACCTCCGGGCCAGCAATCAGGATCTCGTTATTTCCTGTAAAGAACTGCTCCACACGCGGCAAAGAAGCCCGGCTCACCCCGAACCCGTAGCCTAGAGTCACCTCATAATCATCCCCAGACCGAGGATATGGGCTAGGACGCATAGGATAGT
>NZ_KV797632.1:0-32488 GCF_001809415.1 Rothia sp. HMSC058E10
AAGTATTAATGCCTATCTTTTGGATGCCCCCAATATTTTAGTGAAGAAACGGTCGAGGCCATTGTCACAGCAGATTCCTCCTGTACTTCGGGGTAGTCAGCCTACTGATGGAGGGAATCTTGTTGTAGAAGAAAAAGATTACGTCGAAGTTTCAAGCGATCCTATAGCGGCTAAATATTTACGTCCTTTCCGCATGGGTAAAGAACTTGTGCGCGGGCTTGATCGATGGTGTCTCTGGCTTGAAGATATTATCCCCTCGGATATTGCCAAAAGTTCGGTCCTCAAGGCTCGTCTTGAGGCTGTTCGAACCATGCGTGAGAAAAGCACCAAACAGGCAACACGAGATTTTGCTTCTACACCCCACCTTTTTACAGAAATAAGACAACCAGATACAAGCTATGTTGGTATTCCCGCCGTAGTTTCGGAAACCCGCCCGTTTTATACGGTGGCGCATCTTCCCGCTGAAGTTATCGCTGGGAATAAACTCTATACAGCTCTAGATCCTGACGGCTTTCTCTTTGCCATTATTAGTTCTTCGATGTTCATTACTTGGCAGAAAGCAGTCGGTGGTCGCCTGAAATCTGATTTAAATTTCTCGAATACTATCGTCTGGAACAACCTTCCTCTTCCTGAAGTAGCTGAGGATTTGCGCGCCAAAATTATTACGGCGGGCCAGAAAATTCTGGAAGTTCGCGAGGCACTCGCGGAAAAGCACGGTGGCCGTGTTTCGCTCGCAGATATGTACAATCCACTGGCGATGAACTCTGAGCTGTTGAAGGCGCATAAGGAACTGGATCGCCACGTTGATAAGGCATTCGGTGCCGCTAAGCTGTGCGCATCCAACAATAAACGCCTCGAAATCCTCTTCGCCCGCTACGCAGAACTCACAGCAGAATAACTGCTACTCACCAGTTCGGTGCAGAAACTCCATAGTGTCTGCACCGAACTTTTCTACACCATTTTTACGGTTATGGGTTAGTTCGCCGTAATCCATAAGATGATGTAGACAATAATATTAGTCGCGGCGTACACCACGAACAATACCGTATCCTACCAGGCATAGCACACCAGCAAATCCAAAAAATTTTGCTGCGGGAGACACTACTCCAGTTGAAAATGCAAGTAAAACGGCTAAAACTAAGAGAATAATCCCGTAGCCTAAAAGCCCATCGCCCGGTTTGCGGTTTTTGAAATTCTTCCGTTGTTCTTTCTGAGAGTGAGTCATATTTTGAAGATATACCTTGCAGATTTTATATACAAAATTTATGTCTTTGAATATAAGTAATGTAAAGTCTATCGCCACGTCTTTTTCGGATAGACACTTTAGCACGTTATCGTGCAACTAGGTGCCGCATCTATATCGTCCGTCGTGAGTTTGGGCGGGTAGCGCAGGAACGAGCACACCCGCCCATGTCTGAACAGGGACGACTATGGATGCAAGCCTAGTAAGTTCTTTCCGTACTTACGGTTTCTCCGAACTCCGTGTACTTATGCGCACCGAAGACAACTTATGTATATGTAACCAACCTACAGTTTCGGTAAATCCCCGCCAGCGCATCCATTATGAATGCTCCGGCGGGGATTAATACGGCTAGGAAAGCAAAAATCTAAGAATTATTTCTGGGCTTGCTTGCGGGTAATGCTGTCGATAATCCAACCTGTTTCTTCATAATGAACGGTAAGCGTGTAAAGATTATCGGCATAGTTGGTATTCCTACTGCGCTTGTGCCGCCCATCTGCGCCTACGGTAATGATATAGGACCATCCCACGAAGAAATCCCAGGAATACACGCCGTTACCCTGGTGAACGGGGTCATTTCTGAAATCATAAGAGCGCTGCTCACCGCCAATAATCCAGCCACCGTCGTGGTACAGTTTTGCATCTGCGTTGTAAGCATTAATCTCTTCGACGAGGTTTTTAGACACAAACTTATATGCCTCGGTGTAATCACCTGTCTGCATGCCGTAATTGCGCCATTGCGTCCATGCCTTCATGCTTTTCATCATGCCGTCAAGGGTGGGTTCGGTGTAGCCAGGTGGATTTGTGGGTTTAGGAACATTCTGCGCTGGGCCGTAAATATCGGCCGCTCGGAACTCTCCCGCAGGAGCTTTAGACTTGCCGGAATACTTGGGGCCGGATGAGCTGGGTGCGGCACTGGGTGAATCGGCAGGTTCTGGAGGCTCGGTTTCAGGCGCGGCGGCGCTGCTGGTTGTCGTGCTGGGCCGTGCCCCGGGCTTGTCCTCGTCGTCGCAGGCGGTCAAGAGCGCTACCAGAGACGATGCCCCTAGAAAACCGAACGCGGCTCGGCGTGTACAGGTGGTGAAGTTATTGCTGATGCTCATCGGTGAATTGGCTTTCTGAGTTGTAGTGGTTGGTGAATAATCGGAAGTGATATGTACCCCCACAGAAGAACCTCAGCGCTGCACAGCAGGCGAGCTAACCGACGATGGTGTGACGCATACTCTCGGCCTGAATTAGCCGATCCGGAAGGTTCGCGCCCAGCCGCAGAACGTTGTGATCTTCTTTAGGGAAGGTCAAGGCAATCTTTGAGGATTCGCCGAGTACATTGCGAGAGCCGCGTCTTATATCCGCATTTCATGGTGTGAATGCGCAAAACGGCACGCACGATACAGGGCAGAAGATCCTCAAAAGAGTGCCTCTAGTGCAACTGTACGACGAATAAACGTTTTGTGCGAACCAATCACAAAGTTTACGTAAAAAATATTTAATTTAATAGAATATTCTCAGAAAACCGTTGAAGAAATGTAGAAGATTTACTTTACTGTCATAACTTTTAGTGCCGGATTGAGGAGATATCGGCAAAAAGCGAAGAATATTCAAAGATAGGCTCTCCATAAAACGTGAAACCAGCATTTCTGCGATAGCGTCACGACATTAGAGAACCCATCTTTGTGCCTGTGCAGCAGAGTGAGGAAAACTCTAATGTGTCTGCTTGAAGGATGCGCGGTTTGCCGCCTCCTGCGCGTGTTTACCGGCCGGAATATAGCCCTTAGTGATGCACACGAGGCGCGCATCCCGGCCATATTCTTCGAGCCGTTCTCGGTCGGCAGGGGAGTTATCGTCAGCCCAGCGTTCTTGTTCCACGCGGAAGGCAATCTGCCGAACCAAATACTCAAGATTGGGGTCGCGCAGCTCTTTCGTATATTTGTTGGCCCGAGGTACCTTAAATTCCAGATTCCACTGCGATAAATCTTTGGTATCAGGGTCAGTGGCATCTGGATCTTGAGGCACCACGCGGTAACTCCTCAGCTGGCGGTATGGAATATCGCGCGGGTTGCGGAAAGGTCCCCGGCCGACCTGCAGAAGAGTGGGGGTGGAGACAAGGTACGAGTTCGTATACGAGACGAGCGCGACGATACCGGCAATATATCCGATTCCCAGAATAATAGCGTTATAGGGAACCGGCGGCGCGTATTCAAAATCGATATCGGTCAGCCGAAGCAAAAACAGGGCAATGGACACGAAAAAGATAAGGCCGCTTATCAGCGCGGTAGTGCTCAGGTCATGATCTAGCATTAGTCCAGATTGATGACCCGTCGTACGTAGGGGCTTGCTGAGCTTACCCAGGGTAGCGCTGTAGATTTTGGGCATACCCACAGCGCGGTCGTCCGGAGAAGCGCCGTGGAAGATGCGGTAGTTGCGCCGCCCAATACGTGCCGCCGCATATACCATCAGGAACGGGAGAGATAGGGCTATGGGGCGGAGTATTTCATTAAACTCCCAGAACAGCATGAAAAGGGACGCATTAACAATCCATGCCCAAAGGTATAGGAAAAAGTGTTTATACGACCAAAACCACTTAGCGTGCTCGGTTTTGAGCGCATACTTTTTACGCACCCGCACTGGATAGACCGCCTCAATGAGCAGGCATAGCCCCAAATATACGATGAATGCTATAAGCCAAATATCCCGAAAGTCCATAACAGCATTCTACGTTGTTCACTTTCGCGACGCTCAACAGTATGGATGAATATCTCAGAAAATACCCGCCGCCAGCAAAGCTGAGAAGCTGCTGCTGACGGCGGGCAGAGTCCGGAATTTGTACCGAGATCTTGTGGGAAAACACGAGGTCAGAGGATGTGCTAGGCCTTAGCCGCCGCACGTGCCGCGCCCGGGAGTGCTTCAATGATGCGTTCCATCGCGGCGTCGTCGTGCGCTCCGGAGAGGAACCACGCCTCAAAAGCACTTGGGGGAAGGTATACGCCAGCATCAAGCATGGCGTGGAAAAATGCCGTGTATTTGGCGGTAGCAGAACCCTTAATATCGGCGTAGTTGTGCACGCCGTGCTCGCCGGTACCAAAGGCAACCGAGAACAGGTTGCCCGCCGTCTGAATCGAATGATCCACCCCGGCATCGGTAAGCGATTGCGTCAGTGCAGCCTGCAGCTGTTCCGAATGTGTATCGAGCGTGCGGTAGAGGGCATCATCGGCGAGTTTGAGAGTCGTAATGCCGGATGCTACCGAGAGTGGATTACCCGAGAGCGTGCCCGCCTGGTAGACAGGGCCGGTCGGTGCCAGATGCTCCATCACCTCACGTTTACCGGCGAGTGCGGCGATCGGCATACCGCCGCCGATCACTTTACCGAAGGTAAAAATATCGGGAACCCAGCCGTTATCTTCGGGAGCAAATTTACCCCAGTATCCGGCAGACGAGACACGGAAACCAGTCAGCACCTCATCAAAAATCAACAGGGCATTATTGCTCTGAGTAATTTCGCGCAGGCCGCGGTTAAAGCCCGGTTCGGGAGTCACCACGCCCATATTGCAGGGGGCGGCTTCGGTAATGACGGCGGCAATTCCTCCCGGATGCGCGGCGAAAGCCTCGCGCACGGCGTCAAGATCGTTGTAGGGGAGCACGATAGTTTCAGATGCGGTCGCCGCGGTCACGCCCGCCGAGCCGGGTAGGGCGAGAGTCGCCACGCCGGAGCCTGCCTCAGAGAGCAGCGCATCCACATGCCCGTGATAGCAGCCCGAGAATTTGATAATTTTATCGCGCCCGGTGATGCCGCGCGCCAAGCGAATAGCGGTCATGGTGGCTTCGGTACCGGTAGATACCATACGAACCTGCTCGATCGCGCCCGGGAGCGCGGTGTTGATGCGATCGACCACAAGCTCTGCAAGTTCTGCCTCGGGCGCGGATGCAGCGCCGAACGACAGTCCGCGTGAGGCAGCCTCTTGAACAGCTGCAACAACCTGCGGATGCGCGTGCCCAAGAATCGCCGGGCCCCACGAGCAGACGAGGTCTACGTATTCGTTGCCGTCAGCATCATAAATATAGGGGCCGGATGCGCGGTCCACAAAAGCAGGCGTGCCGCCCACGGAGTTGAAAGCGCGCACGGGGGAGTTTACCCCGCCGGGAATGACGGAACGGGAGCGTTCAAAAAGCTCTTCGCTGTGCTGGTGTGCGAGGTGGTGTTCGGCTGATAAGCTCATGGGTAACCTTTCGTGTGTGGGCGCTTGGAAGTCTCTTATCCCATGATAGGCGGTTATCGGTCATCGGACAGCGACGCTGCGTCAACGCCTACGAGTTTGGGCGAGCTGCCGTTCGATTACAAAGGATTGAGTGGCGTGGTTCTCGATGAACCGACCGCCACGCCTTGCTTCTATACCGTAAAGCTCTGCATGTTGCCATATGGCTGGCTGCCTAACACCTATCGGGTGTTGTCTCGTGCTTGCTCGCCATCATGTAACGGTAAATGTGCTCGAAGAAATCGTGCGAGACCTCAAAATGCCCGTACCGCAGCTGCTTCGCATAATTCCGCCATTCAGGGTGCTCGCGTGCTACCTCAATCGGGCACGGATGCGGCGCATCCTGGAACACAACGTCACGCCTGAACGGCTCAAAATTTTCGGCCATGCGGAACTGGTAGACTCGGTCGTCCACTATCTGCCCTACGGCAGTAAAAGCCTGAACTTTCTCACCAGAGTTCATGCCGGTTTTAGGGCTGTAATACAGAATCCAATCGCCCTGTTTCATGCGTGCCAGCGGTGTCTGTTTGCCGTGGCAAACCTGGCAGAATCCGCCCGCAACGCCGAGTAAAACATGATCGCGTGAGGCTACTCCAACCCAGTAGCTCATAAGAACCTCCTAAAACTGTGAAGAGTACCAAGAGTCCGGGGCTAACAGTACTAACAGCCCGAACTACAAGGTCATTCTATGTCAGAATACTGACAATAACAGCATATGTCAGAATATTGACATGAGGCAAGAGGAATTTAACCAACTTATTGGATATCGACTCAAAGAAGTACAATCACTGCTGCGCTCGCGCATGGAAGAGGTTCTGCGCCCACTTGGGATTACCGTTGCGCAATACGTGTGTCTGGAAATCCTAAAGTCTACCCCGGGGGCTTCTAATGCTGAGCTGGCGCGGCAGGCTTTCGTAACCCGCCAAACGATGAATACGCTTTTGCGAGGGCTTCAAGAACGCAGTTTGATTGAGCGAGCAGAGCAAGCCCCCCGAGGTCGCGCGTTACCGACCATGCTCACAGTGGAAGGGGAGCGTGTGCTCGATCAGGCGACCGGGCGCATCCGCGATGTTGAGCAGCACATGGTGGGTGGACTCAGTGATGCGAAACGGCAAGAATTATGGGATTTGCTGACGATCTGTATCGAAGGGCTGCACGCTGGAGGGTCAAAGACCTGATGCAAGGAGGAGCAAAATCTTCCCTCTAAGACTTAAATATCCCGTATTGGAGGAAATGTAATGCTAGCCTTGAAATGCCAATAAAGAACAGAACGGGGGACTCTGGCACTAGTTGCAAGAATCAGAATATTTAGACACTCACCAAAGAATTATTTAAATAATCTATAGAACGTCAAGGACCGTGGGAGGATGTACACCTGTGAATACATCAGTTTTTGTGAGTGCAGGTATTGCTGGTGGTGTGTTGCTTACCTGTGCAGCGTTACATATTACCTATTTGGGGATGAGAGCTAAACGTGAGAGCGAAGCAATGCTTCGGCGGGCACGATACCCGTGGTGGGTTCTAGTGATTGTTGATATTTTTCTGGTGGGCTTTGGCAGTTTCTTTGCATTTGTTCTTTCTGTCATTCTGACGCCAAGCGCAGGGACTCCTATAGTCATCGTACTTTTTGCTGTACCGATGTTCCTAATATTCGCACTCTTTATCTTTATTATTCTCCTTATACGTGGTCTCACGATTCGGTATATCGAGCTTGTTCCTTCGGGGTTTGTCTTTCGTAGTGGTTTTGGGCGAGTGCATAATATTCCTTTTTCTGATATCAAAGGGTACGATTATCGCCCAGCTCGATTTGATTTCGAAGGAACCCTTCGCGTGTCTATGGGAGATCGACACGCTGTGAATACTTCCCGCGGCGATAGGCTCCGCGTGATTAATCACGAAGGTAAAAAAATTCTTCAGACACAGGTACGTCATTCGGCCATGCCGGATTATGTGGGACAGTGCTTGATGTTTCGCGGTATGCAGGAACGATGGCCTCAGCTGGGGTACTCAGAGGATGAAAAAATTCTGGCGGAGTACACGAAAGATGTGGTTGTCAGGTATCTAACCGTTAATCGATGGCGACAGGATTTTTAAGCGAGGAACTGTGCATGAGACCTGGGTACCTCTCAGGGTATCCTGGTAGGGAAATATCACCGATGATATGGAGTTTCTATAATGGTTTTTGCCTGGATTGCCGTGGCAGTGCTATGTTCTATTCACCTTATTTTCTCGCTGGTACAATCTTGGGTGGAGTCTAAAAAACATCCGTACCGCGTACGGCGCTTTCATGGAGCTAACTATATTCTCTATATTTTAGTTATTGGATATCTGTATTTTGCTCCACTCATATTTTCAGGAGAATATGATGGGTCGCATACCATTAAGATAACAATCTTTGCATATGGTGGACCCATCCTGATATTAGGTTTATTTTTCCTCGTTGCTCAGCATGATATGAGTTATATCGATATAACCTCTGAAGGGTTCCTGACTCAGACCGTCTTCGGGAAAGAAAAATTTACTCCCTTTGCAGCTATTGACGGGTATATATACAGTCCCAAAAGGAAACGTCAAACCTTAGATGGGCAGCACTGGAAAATTACTCAAGACCTTAGCGATGATCTTTATCTGATAGATCCCTGGGGAAACACAGTTTTCTCGTGTATTCCGGCCAAACCTCAAGAAAGAATCTTTGGCGCCTTGCTCTATGCGCGGGCACGTTCTGGTCGTTGGCCTGACCTTGAGAACCCTGAAGATGAACTTGTGATCATGAAACTAGCAGACTCCAAATATGAAGTAACCGATTTCTTGATGGAATACCCTCAAGTAAATGGATTTATAACGCCCGAACAGACTGCTGTCCCACAACAACCAATGCCGCCACAATACCCGCAGAACGCGTATCCTCAAGAGGGCTATCTGAATTCAGGTCAGCAGCCCTCGAACCAGCAGATGAACCCCTATGGATACCTGCAGCAGCCCCACAACTATCAGCAGAATCAAAACCCACCGCAGGGGAGCGCATCGTAAAACCTGCAATCCTCATATAATTTCACCCGGAATATACCCCCTGACAATAAACGGTGGGAGCAGAAACAGCCAAATAATTTCTGCTCCCACCGTTTACTGCGGAATTACTGAATGTCCTGCGGCATCAACAGGTTCTTACCGACCGGATGCTCATTCCAGAGGGCTTTTTCGGCGATACCGTTTGTTGCTTGAGTTTCGACAATGTGCTGATCGCTGCTATTTCGCGGGTCAGGCCAGCGGGAGTTATACATCCTAAACGCCAAGACCGCGAGCACACGTTCCCCACGGTATATTTTGGGGCGGAAAGAAATTTGACGGCCGTCAGAGGAGAACAGCGTCAGCATTTTGTTGCTGTACTCATACCAATAGCTGTAAGCGCTTACCTCGCTGTAATAGATGCGGGTGATTCGGCCGAAAGCATTTCGTTGCTCTACATAGTCACGCGCTGTCTCAACGTAGATATTTCTATAGTTGAGGTACGCCCAAACGGCTAAGCCATAAAAGATAACAACACACAGGATAAAAGATCCCAGGATTGAGAGTGATTGTTGGGGCGTTTGCGTTGTGTTTGGATGCAGCACCATATACACGATAAGAGCTGTGAGCAGAGTGCCCACCAAAGCCGAGATGAAGACCGAAATAAGGATCAAGGCCGGATGTCTGACGCGCAAAACACCATCTGGATTTATAGGGAACTTGGCGGCACGGCGTGCATAAAGTTTATCAAAGGCAGTATTCAGAGGGCGCTGGATAATGCGGTGTAGCATGACGGTGATCTTTCTCGTTCGGTAATGGGTTGAGAGGAAAATACGCCGTGCAAACGAGCGACACCGGAAGAGTAGTCGCTTGGTTGGTGAGTGTGAGCGGCACAAAACCCCTGAAACAATACAAACGTAGCACATGAGATAGGGCACAGGTTGGCTGACTCGTCACGGAAGCTTGCAGAATCCGCCACCTAAACGACGAGCCGTCACGCATTCATTGCAGAAGATCTACCGCATATGTGATGCGCTATCGAGCTTTTTCATCACCTGAGTATCCTGATCAAAGAGCCAATTCTTATCGAAAAGAAGGCGCACAAACGCCAGCCCCAGCCCCAGGGCCAAGAAGGTGAGGAGCGACTGCACGAAACCGTTGGTAGCCGCGTACATATTCCCGCCCGAAAAATACGACATTGACAGATAAAACGGCACACCCGGAACCATCGTCACCACGGCAGGCACCGACAGGGAGATACGTGAATATTTACGCCCGTGCAGCGGCGCCACGATCTCCGCCATAATGCCGACTCCGAACACCGCGACCGTCGCCGCCATATGGGGAGCCCAGCCCGCCTCCACAAGCCAAATCCGTGCCGGATTAGCGATAGCGGCAATAACGCCGCCCCATACGCACGCCACGGGAGATGCAGCAAAGAGCATGGCGAACCCGGCGGCGGCAACTCCTGATGAGATAACCTGTAGCAGGATATATAACCCCACCGGAATATCCGGGCGAATATTTTGCAGAAGCGGAATCTCGAAGAGCGAGGCAAGAACCCACACCGCGAAAGACCCGCTCACCAAAAGCACCGCCACATAGGTCAGGCGTGAAACACCGGCCAGGAAATCCATACGGGAAATATCGAGCATGCCGGTCACCATAGGGAATCCTGGCACCAAGAACAGAATTGAGGAGATGAACCCCACCATATGGTCGCTTCCCACGAGGTTTAGAGCCACCAGAAGCCTAATAATTCCAATATAGGTTCCTGCCCCAAGAAATCCGCACGCCATCCAAATCGCCATATGGCTTGTACCGCGCTTCATGAGAGTAGAACGCAAAAACTGCCCGGCGCCAGCGGCAATAAACACGACGAGGCATTCCACCAGACCGCCCCTGTTCAGGAAGGCGAACCCGGTGCAGGCTATGGCGGAGGCGAGGGAGAGCATCCAGCGTTTGTAGAGATGCGGCATGGAATCGATGCGGGTAATCTCGGCATCAGCCTCAGATGGAGATATGCGATCGGGAAGCTCAGAAATGAACTTACCCAACAGGTCAATCTTGTAGGAATTAATGCCCATCGTGCGCTGCTCGGCAACTTCAGTGCGGAAATTACCGTCCGCATATGATGAGGTGGCGATCTCTGTGAAGGTCACTTGCGCATGATGTTCCTGCAGCCCCACGGCCTTCGCTAAACGCGCCATTGATGCCTTGATACGGTAGGCGCTTGCCCCCGATTTCATGAGGATTCTACCGAGCTTGAGGACCACCTGCGATTGCGACACGATATATTTGTGCTGTTCGCGGGAGGAACCGAGGTAGATACTGTACGTGTTGGTGTCTTGATATTCCATGACAATTCTGAATGCTGATGTGATACATAACCGGCGCGCTGCACTGCACCTTGGGGCGAGAACCCCTACCTCTTTAGCATAGGGGTTAGCGGCGCGCAGGTATAGTGCCGGACGTATCGAAAACCGGAGAGAAAACCTTCGCGATACTTAGTCAATAGGGGAGTTAAGCAGCCTCAACAGACTCTGTTCAAAGTGACGAAATCAACGAGGCTGATAGAGAATTAGCGGCGTATCGGCCACCGACCGTCGATAACCTCGTGCTCTTTACCCGGCTTAGTGCGCAGCCAGTCCTGGAAATCGCGCGCCTGATCAAGCGACCACTGAACCTGATGCGTGTGGAGGGCAGCGGCATCCGTGGCAATCTCGGGGAAACGCTCAGCGAGCTTAACGAGTAGCCGCTCGGCGGCGAGCGCATCCGCCTTAGATGTGTGGGCGTTCTCTAGAACCACACCGTGTTCGGCGGTGAGGGTTTCGAGCTTGCGGTTGCCGCGTTTGCGGGGAATAACGTGCTTATGAATCACGTACGGGTCAAGAATGTTCCCGGCGGGCAGCTCGCCGTGGGCGATGTTATAGCGGAGCATCTCATGGTGAAGCACCGAAAAATCGTAGGCGGCGTTAAACGCGATGACGGGTATGCCGTCTAGGAAGAGCGAACCGATCGCACCCGCGACCTCCCAGATCACCTGTTGGGCAGGTTGCCCGTGGGAGCGCGCATATTCGGTTGTGATACCGTGCACGGATGCGGCACCTTCGGGAATCTCAATGCCGGGGTTAGCCAGCCACTCGCCAGCTCGCTGCACGCTCCCATCCGGGTTCAGCAGAAGCAGCGAAGCGGTCACGATGCGGGCGGTTGTCACATCGACACCGGTGGTCTCTAAATCGAAGGTTGCGCGAGGGGCATCTATCCAGCTCATAGCTCAAGCCTAGCGGAGTTCGCGTGTAAATGCCCGATGCTTCGTGACGTTCTCAGGCAGAGGACACATCTGCGTAGCGCTGAGAAACCCCGATAAACTTAAAGCCATGACGGCTACACTCATCCTGGGGGCGCCCGGTACGGGCAAGACTGAGCGCGTGATTACGGCGGCGGTAGATTTTCTGAACGCCGGGGGCGATCCCGCGCGGCTTTTGGTGCTGACCCCTACCCGCGCTGGTGCTACTCGTGTGCGCGATGAGCTGGCACGGCGTATCGACCGCAGCATGTCTACCGCGCCCACTCGCGCGTGGGCTGCGTATGCCTTCGATCTGCTGCGTCGCGCGCATGTGTCGGGACTTTTGCCCGGAGTGGAGTTCTCTCCGAAGCTGCTTTCCGGGCCCGAGCAGGATGTGATGATCGGCGAAATCCTGGCGGGGCACCGCGAAGGCAAGGGCGCGGCGGTGCGTTGGCCCGCCGATTTGCATGAGGCTCTAGGTACTCGCGGTTTCCGCCAGGAGATTCGTGACTTTTTTGACCGTATTGCCGAATATGCGCTGACCGCCGAAGAACTTGAAAACCTGGCGCAAACCCTGGACCGCCCGGCCTGGCATTCGGTGGCGCAGCTCTATACCGAGTACCAGCAGATTCGTCGTCTGCGTGCCCCAAACGCTTACGATCCCGCCGCGTTAATCCATGAAGCGTGCGCCTTCCTGCTGGCAAACCCCGAATATTTGCGGGAAGAACGCGCGCGCTTCGACCTGATCCTGATTGACGATGCGCAGGAACTGAGCCCCTCCGTGTATCGGCTGATGCGCATCCTAGTAGGGCGCGAGCCGGGGCAGGTTCTTGCCACATACACGGGTGATCAGCGTGATGCGGTGGAGGCTGCATTTACGCCGTCCGCACGGGTACTAATAACCTGCTGCACTGAAACCGTGGTGCAGGGGTTCCGCGGTGCGCGCCCCGATCTAGCGGCGACTTTACCCCAGATTTTCCCGGAATTGCAGCGAGAAGAACTGAAGACTTCGTACTGCATGAATGCGCCCATCACCCTGGCCTGGAGAAATATCGCGCGTCGGCTCCCCGTTATTGCGAATGCACCTACGCCGCGTGAACCGCAGACCGCACCGAGTAAATATGAGGAATCTGCGCTCCTGCGCCTCAGCGATGATGGTGACCTGCTTGACCCGCGGCACTCTGATGAACTTCCCGAGGGAGTTTTCGGGTACCTTCTGGGTTCACCTCAGGACGAGGCGAACCAGGTAGCACAACTCCTTCTTGAGGACTATCTGTACCGGGGAGCGGCGTATGCGCGTTCGGCGATTATCGTGCGAAGCGGCACCGAAGTTGCGCGGTTCCGGCGTGTCTTGGCGGCATCCGGCATCCCCACCGTGACGGGTACAGCGCTGGTTCCGGTGCGTGATGAACCCGCTGTACGCCCTTTCCTGGATGCGCTTTCTCTGCTGGTTTATGCCCGTCAGCAAAGCGCCGACTACCTGAAACTGCCGGATCATAACGATTTTGACGGGAGCCTCACGGAGAATATAACCCCCGAAGCTGTCACGGAGGCGGGCACACGTTCTGCCGATGACGAGGCCGAAAAACTTGCACGGCAAAGCCTAGCCGATGTTCTCGCCGAAGAAAATCGCACAAATCCCGGCAGCGGCGCTCACAATGCGATTACCTTGCTGACTTCGCGGCTTGGGGGCGCATCCAGCATGGAAGTGCGCCGTCTACGTCAGCAGCTTCGCGCCGCAGAACTGCGAGCGGGCGGGCACCGTTGTAGCGACGATCTTCTGCTGGGCGCCCTCTTGAACCCGCAGGCACTTCCGGCGCAAGGTATCGGCGCGGCGGTACGCCGCGTGGCACGTGTACTTGCCGCCGGGCATAAGGCTCTCACCGAACGCGGCGCCAACGCCGAAACCGTACTTTGGGCGCTGTGGCAGGCAAGCGGACTCGAAAAAATTTGGGTGACCGAAAGCGCGCAGACCGGGCCGGAAGCCGAGCGGGCGCATCGAAATCTTGACGCCATGATAGGGCTTTTTGAAGCGGCTACTCGTTTCGTCGACCAGATGCCCGGTTCCTCCGCTGAGCTGTTCCTCGACTATATCGATGCCCAAGACCTTCCCATGGATACTCTCGCGGCGCGCGGCAAACGCTACGATGCGGTTGAAATCCTCACCCCGGCACTCGCAGCGGGCAGGCACTGGCAGACCGTCTACGTCTGTGGGCTACAGGATGGATCCTGGCCGAATACGACGGTGCGCGGCTCGCTCCTCAAAGCTGGTGAGCTGACCGACATCTGCGATATGGGTATTGCCGCAGCTCAGCAGGTGCGCATGAGCGACCGTGTGCGGGCGGTGCGGCACGACGAATTACGCATGTTCTCCACGGCAATATCGCGGGCGAACGAAAGGCTCGTTGTCACCGCCGTGAGCTCAACGGAAGACGCACCCAGCGAATTTTTCGATATTCTCGTGCCGGATGCGCGCACCGCCGACATCACCCACGTGCGCCGCCCCATGACCCTGCGCGCCCTTGTCGCGGAACTAAGGCGGTATGCGCAGGCTCAAGATACAGACCCCACCTTGGCAAATGCTGCGGCAGCACAGCTCAACAGGCTGGCGCAGGCGGGGACACCCGGGGCAGCCCCGGAACAGTGGTGGGGACTTTTGCCTCTCTCCACCGAGCAGAATGCGTTTATATCGCATCCGTATCGCGACGGCTTGTCGACTGACTCTGGTGACCCCGAAAAACTCACAGTTCCGGTATCGCCCTCGCGTATCGAGACGATTCATAAATCGCCCCTGGACTGGTTCGTATCGGCGGCTCGTGCCGAGGCGCAGACCGACACCTCGCGCTCGCTGGGAACGCTCATTCACGCGATCGCAGAAGAGTACCCGGATGCCGACTATATGACCCTGCGCGGTCAGCTTGAGGAACGCCTGAGCACGCTCGCGCTGCCTGATACTTGGGAGGGGCAGCAGATACGTGAACGTGCAGAGAAAATGGTGGATAAACTCGCGGTGTATATCAACGAGATTATGCCGGGTGATCACCGCGAACTCGTGGGTGTTGAGGGAGCTTTCCGGGTTTTGGTTCCCGGCGATGCCGTGAACGCCCAGATTTCTGGACGAGTTGATAGGCTGGAGAAAACCGAGGACGGTCGATACGTCATCGTCGATTTAAAAACGGGTAAAACCAAACCCAATAAAAACCAGATCGCCGAACACGCCCAGCTTGCTGCCTATCAGGTAGCGGTAGAGGCGGGCGCCGGGGATGCCATGAGCCGTGATTTCGGCGTTGAGCCTGACGGTCTTGATATTCCTGCCGGGTTTGAGCACCGTGAGGCGGCGCCCCAGCGTTTCGAGGTTTTCACGCGCAAATCCGGGGGAGCCGCGCTCGTGCAGCTGGGTGATGGCACCGCAGCGTCTTCCCGGAATCGTCCCCAAGAGCAGGATGCGCTCGACCCGGAAACCGGTATCTGGGCGGTTCAGCTGGTTCAGCGTGCGGCGGAGCTAATCGCCGGTGCTGTTATGCAGACGCGGCATCGGCCCGGGGAAACCTGCCGCCTACCCGAAATTTGCCCTCTATGCCCGCAGGGACGCCAGATCACTCAGGATTAGCTCGGCAACGGGGATTTTGCTTGCTGGTGTGCCGAGCAGACAACCCCGGCAGGAACGACAGGCTCCCACAGGACACTAGTTAGTGGTGCCTAGAGGGTGACGTGCGGCCTCTATTCTGAACTGCGTCGGTGGTAAACTGCATCCTGTGGCTGTATCACATCTGATACAGCTGACACTATCACCCCGTCAGGAATGGATACGTACCGTATGACTACCTCTGAACCGGCTCAGCCGCACAAGCATGACGGCGACCGTGGCGTGTTTGGGGGAGCAACACACCAACCTGCCCGACTTAGCGCCCGCGAGATTGCGCACGCGCTAGGGCTGAACCCGCCCACCGATGAACAGGTTCGCATCATTGAGTCGCCGCTTGAACCGCGGCTGGTGATCGCTGGTGCGGGCTCGGGAAAAACCGCGACGATGGTTGATCGTGTGGTGTGGCTTGTGGCCAATAAATTCGTGCGCGCCGATGAAGTTTTGGGCGTTACCTTTACCCGCAAGGCCGCAGGAGAGCTGCGCGATCGCATGCGCACCCGCCTAAATATTCTGCGCGAACGTAACCTGATTGAGCTGAGCGAAGAAGAACTTCTTGCAGGCTCTTCCGAGCCCACCGTCTCTACGTACCACTCATACGCGAATAATCTCGTCAAAGAATACGGTCTGCGCCTGGGTGTTGAGCAGGATGCACAAATGCTTGGCGATGCTCAAGCCTGGCAGCTCGCCGCGCAGATCGTGCAGTACTGGGACGGTGACTTGCCCGCCGCCAGCTCAACCTCGGGAGTTGCCTCAAAAAGTACGATCGTGCAGAGCCTTTTGCAGCTGTCGGGGGAGTGCGCCGAACATCTGGTAAGCCCGCAGCAGGTTATCGAATTTTGTTCCGCACACCTGGCGGCGTACGAATCACTCAGTTCGCCCGGTCCCAGTGCCAACGCAAAAAAGGTCATAGAGAGGCTGAAAGCCAAAATTATTTTGGCGCAGCTTGTGCAGCGGTATGCGCGAGTGAAAGCGCGTATGCAGGTGCTCGATTACGGCGACTTGATAGCGTTGGCAGCGCGGATCGCCCGCGAGGTGCCAGCCGCCGCACAGCTGGAGCGGGAACGCTATAAGGTTGTGCTTCTTGACGAATTTCAGGATACATCGCACGCCCAGCTGCGGCTCTTTGCCGATTTATACGGAGCTCGCGACGGGCATGATGGGTGTCCCGGTCAGCCTGAGCATCCGGTCATGGCGGTGGGGGACCCGAAACAGTCTATTTACGGGTTCCGCGGTGCTTCCGACGGTCAGCTGTTTAGTTTTTATCAATACTTCCCAACACGCGATGAAACGCCTCTTTATTTGACAGTTGCGTGGCGTAATGACGTCGCTATTTTGGATGCCGCTAACCTGATCGCCGCTAAACTCAAGAATATTCCCGATTGGGTGCGTGCCCCTGCTCCGCCTCACGTGCCCGATCTGCGGCCTCGCTCGGTGATCCTCAACCCCGATGAACCCGGTTACCGCGCTATGCTCGGCTCAGTGCAGTTGGCACGCTACGGGTCTGAGACCGAGGAAGCACAGGGCATTGCCGAACGTATCGTGCAGGAACGCACCCGCTACGCCGATAATCCGGCGCAGATGCCCACGATGGCGGTGCTCACCCGTACCCGGGCGCAGATGGAACCCATTCGCCAGGCCTGCGAGAGCCTGGGTGTTCCCGTGCAGGTGGTTGGTTTGGGTGGGCTTCTGGAACGCCCCGAAATTATTGATATGGTCTCGATGCTGCGGGTTTTAGCAGACCCGAACCGTTCAGATGCCTTGATGCGTCTGCTCGCTGGCGCACGTTGGCGGTTGGGCACAGCGGATCTGCTTGCGCTGGGAGATTGGTCGAATTACCTGACGACCACGCGCGAGAAAAATATGGGACGAACCTTTGGCGAGCAGCCCTCTGAGGAGACGAGCGGAGATGTACCTTCGAGCCCTCAAACTGATACCGATGCCAATCTGCGTGCCGCCCACGAAGAATTTGAGCGAGTCCGTAAAAACGCTGTAGAAGACCTCGCCGAATACGGTTCGCTTATTGAAGCGATCGAGCATCTTCCCACAGCGGATGAGGCCGGTAACCCCATTTACCCTGCGGATTACCCAGAATCCCGGCGCCGTCTGAGCGTTGAAGGTTTGCGCCGTCTGCACGCTTTCACCGCCGAGGTTGAGTATCTGCGCCAGTTTACTACCGAGGATATCGGCACCCTGCTCTATGAGATTGAGCGTGTGATGCTCCTGGATATCGAGCTTGCCGCCCGCCCCGGCGGGGACGCCTACGGCTCTCGCGCGCATCTGGATGCTTTTCATGAGGTCGCCGCAAGTTACGCTGCAAGTTCACCGCGCATCAACGCGATGCTCTATGCTGGCGCAGACGGAACCGAGGTTGATGAGGACGCCCCCACCGCCCGGCGGTTTGTGCTCTCCGCCAACGGTATTAGCTATCTGCTGGGTTTTCTCTCCTGGCTGGAACAGGCCCAAAACCACGAGCGGGGGCTAACTCCCGCCGAAGAGGAACCTCGGCGCGATGCGGTGCAAATCCTTACGATGCACGCGTCGAAAGGTCTGGAATGGGATCACGTGTATCTGCCGCGCATGTGCGATAAATACCCCACTCGCCCACACACCTGGCACCGCCTGGAACCTGGAAGCCTGCCCTGGCCTCTACGAGGTGACCGCGACTATCTGCCGTCCGCTTTGGAACGGGCTGAAGAGGTGAGCGCCCTAGAGAACTATAAAGAGCTCAATGCGCGTCTTGAAGACGGCGAAGATATGGCGAATGACTATGTGGGCTTTGAGGGACGGAGGCTGGTTTATGTGGCGATGACCCGCGCCCGCTCGCTGCTGCACATCAGTAATTGCCGATGGGTGGGCCCGAACGTAAACCCCTATCAGCCCGAGCCCTATTGGAACGAGCTGGTGCAATTCGCGCAGGGCGATGCTGAGGAACCTTACGAAGGTATTCAGGTGGCACCCTGGCTGTATCCGAGCTATCTGGGCACCGGTTTTTACACCTCTGGGTGGGCGATTGAGCATCGTGACGCCAGCATTGAGGTACTTTTTGGGCGCTGCTTGTGGCTTGAGAACTATAGTATTCCCCAGGGTATCCGTCTGGAAAATGATACGTCTGTACCGGTTATTCCCGCTCCTGATGACCCCGAAGATACGGCGGCTTCTCAGTGCTATACAAGCGAGGTCTATGAGCAGATCGCGCGTGCGCTTGTGCATGACGACGGAAACCCGATCACAAATGCCGAGGTACTGAATCTGCCTGAGGTGCACCGGGTGAAGCAGGCGCTGATGGGCGGCGTGCAGGAGCCCGGCCTGCCCGATCCGCAGGAGTCCAAAGGGGCATACGATGAAAATCTGGAACAGCTCAAAAAGCGTTACGGGCTGGATGTAGTCGAGAATTTCCACTACGCCCGCGAACCTTTAGCGCAGCTTGCGGAAGGGAAACGTGGCCCTGAGCAGCCGGGGGTTCGACCGCAGATTGTGCACCGTTTCTTGGAACCGGCGGCGTGGGTGAAAGATAACCCGCAGCAGGGCTCCGTGCTGACCGCCGACTGGCCCTTTGACCCCTTTGACGGCGCTCAGGTGATCCGCTGGGCATCCGAGAAAGACCTCGCCGAACGCACCGAGAATCGTGACATTATTGCGGTACCCGGTCAGCGGCGTGCACGGGTGGAGCGTGCCGCTCTCAATGTGGCGCGCGGATCGTTAAGCCTTGACGAGCTCGATAAACTTACTAGCCCCACCGAAGCGGAAGCTCAGCAGATTCAGGATTGGGAGCATGAGGTCGATCTGCTTCTTGCCTTGGCACAGCGCGCCGTTACCCCAGCGGTTCCCGCGAAACCCGAGCATATGTCGGCATCCACCCTCATTGCTTTGTCGGAGGATAAAGAGACGGTTCTGAGTCGCCTGGTGCGCCCGGTACCGATGCAGCCATCTGCGGCGGCGCGGCAGGGTACACTTTTCCACGCCTGGGTTGAGGAGTACTTCGGGGACGAACCTATGCTCGATATACAGGACGAACTTTATAGCGATGATGATCTTGACGGCAGTTTCGACCTTGATAAACTGCGCGCGACATTTCTTGAGAGTGAATGGGCTTCCCGCACCATATGGCGCGCCGAATACCCGGTCGAAACTCACGTAGCGGGCGTGAACATCCGCGGGCGTATTGATGCGGTCTTCCGCCGCACCGAACAGGTCACTAACGCCGACGGCACCCTCCAGGAGCAGGAACACTGGGATCTTGTGGACTGGAAAACCGGGCGTAAACCCTCCGCACACGCGATGCGGCATAAGCGCATCCAGCTGGCGCTGTACCGGCTCCCCTTCGCCAAAATACAGGGGATAGACCCTGAACGCGTACACGCGGCATTCTACTATGTTGGCTCCGACCAGACCGTGTGGGATACCGATATCGCCGGCGGCTTGCAGAATGAACAGCAGCTTGAACGCATTATCTCCCGCGCCGGATGGGGCGAAGAACTTCCGGGGCGGCCGCGGTAGCCTGGCCCATGCATCATAGTAGAGGTAGATAGCGCAACCGGAATATATCCTTTAGTCGCAACAGAATAAAGGCTGAGACGCCACCTTGAGGGGGTGGCGTCTCAGCCTTTAAATCTATCGTTTTCTACTCTAGTCTTCGTCGTCAATAACCTGTGGAATATCTTCTTCCTCTTCTTGCCCGAGCAGCCCACCGGTCGCGCGCAGACCATCCTGCACATCCAAAAGCATGGCGACGGCATGCTGCACAATATCGTCATCGCCGATCTCAGCACCGTGCGCCAACCACTGAGCAATCGCAAATTCCGCATAGAAATGCGCCCGCTGAATCAAATGCTCATCCGGTTCGGGGCGCATCTGCCGCTGGTAAGCATCCAATACGCTGTCGGTAAAGCCCTGATCGGAACAAGAGAACAGCCACGCAAAATCTTGGGCAGGATCTCCCACCTGAACATCAGACCAACCGGTCACCTCAACAATCTTCGCGCCGTCAAGAACCAGGTTATCGGAGTTCATGTCACCATGAATCACGTGAGCCTGGAACTGCCACGTGGGACCGGGGGAGAGCACCGAACGCCAATGTGCCAACAGATCCGCAGGAATCTTGCCGGTTTGCGCCACACGCTCAAGCTCAACACTGCGGCGGCGGCGAATCTCCTCAGAATTATACGAGGGCAGACCCGCCTCAAACACCAGATCGTGCGGCATCGTGTGTAGAGTCGCCAAAATTTTACCGAGAGAAACGGCCAGGTTATCTTGACCATCTGCCATATGCCCATTCTGCGCCGCAAGGTCATCAACCTCATAAGAGGTACCGGGAATATGCGTGTAAATGAAAACGCTGCCGTCCTGATAAGGCACAGTACCCACCACAGTCGGCACCTGGAAAGGCAGGCGAGCACGCAGACCGGGGGTAAAAGACTGAAGAATAAGGTGCTCCGCCTCAAGCCGCATGCTGGCATCGGGGCGACGAGGAGCACGTACACGCCAGCGACGATTGGTCGAATCCACAATAATAGCTGAGTCAAAATCGGCGGTGTCGTCAAGAACGGCGGATGCGCCCACAGGGTAAATTCCCGGCACACCCGCTGACACAATGGCGGCAAGCTGAAGAGGCGTTAAAGTCACCCTCTTAGGGTATCAAATGAGTCCTCATGAGGTTCGGCACGTTCGCCCCTCGCACACATTTTCGCGTGCGATCCCTTGAAAACTCGGGTCACGCAGCAATAAACACGGAATAAAGATACTCCCGTCTTGGGCATGCTTATACTAACCGCCGCAGACAGACCCCACCTAAGGTAAAGGTACAATAGTAACCAGCGTGTGAACACCCGCAGAGCACCAGGAGAGGGGCGTTATGCCAGCACAGGGCGCCGGAGCATCCAAACAGCAAGCTCTCTTCGGCATACCCGCCCAAAAATCGTCCCCGGCTCACACCCGGACCCCACAGGCACCGGCACGACCGGTCCCTTCACCAGCCGCTCCGCAACAAAATCACGCTGCGCCCCAGCTTTCCCCCGAAGACATCCTCGCGGGTCTCGACGAAGACCAACGCCGGGTCGCCTCCGAACTCAACGGCGCGATGCGCGTACTCGCAGGCGCCGGAACCGGCAAAACCCGCGCTATCACCCACCGCATCGCCTACGGAATCGCCTGCGGAAAATACGTTCCCCAACGCGTTATGGCTCTCACCTTCACCACCCGCGCGGCAGAAGAAATGCGCCTTCGACTGCGATCCCTCGGTGCCGTAGGAGTCCAAACCCGAACCTTTCACTCCGCAGCGCTGCGCCAACTCAGGTATTTTTGGCCCAGCGCTATCGGCGGTTCATTCCCCGATATCGTCAAACATAAAGCCGGTTTAATCACCGAAGCTGCCCAGCGCCTGCGCATGAGCGTCGACCGGGCACTTGTACGCGACATTGCGGCAGAAATCGAGTGGGCAAAAGTCAGCCTGTTCACCCCCGACACCCTCACGCCGCACCTTCACCAGCGCAACCTGCCCTCCGGAATAACCCCGCAGAACATGGTGCGGCTCTTCCGCGCCTACGAAGATCTCAAAGACGAAAGGAACCTCATCGACTTTGAGGATGTTCTGCTCCTGACCGTCGGCATCATCGAAGATGACGATGCACTCGCTGCCACCATCCGTGAACAGTACCGCCATTTCGTGGTAGACGAATATCAGGATGTCTCGCCCCTCCAACAGCGCCTTCTCGACGCCTGGCTGGGGGAGCGCGACGATTTATGCGTCGTGGGCGATGCCTCGCAGACCATATACTCGTTTACCGGTGCAACCAGTCGGCACCTCCTGGAATTTCCGCGACGGTACCGGGGCTCACACACGGTACGGCTCACCCGAGACTACCGCTCGCACAGCCAAGTGGTCGAACTGGCAAACCGACTCCTAGCGGCACGGCGACCGCGCCCGGACTCCACCGAATTCTCCTGGGCACCTCCGCTCAAACTCATTTCCCAGCGCGGACCGGGAGTCGAAAGCCAATGGTTCGGATATACGGATGACGAACGTGAAGCCGAAGGCATTGCCGAACAAATCCAGGATCTCCTCGAAAAAGATGGCGTTCCGGCATCAGAAATCGCGGTGCTTTTCCGCACTAACGGGCAGTCCGGGCTTCTGGAGGCGGCGCTCGCCGATCGCGGTATTCCGTATCAGTTACGCGGAGCTGAGCAATTCTTCGATCGTCCCGAGATTAAGCAAGCGATGCTTGCCCTGCGAGCGTCGGCAAAATCAACCGACGGTTCCGAGAACGTGCCACGTTATGTGCGTGAAGTGCTGGAACCTTTGGGATACACCGAAAAAGCGCCCCAGTCCGCTGGCGCTGTACGCCAAAAATGGGAGTCTCTTGCCGCAATTGTCTCGATGGTTGATCATCTGGAAGATACCCGCATCGAAGACATCGCTCAAGCGGAGGCCGCAGGGGCTCCGGTTCCGCATCGGCTTACCGTACACGATGTCGTTGCAACGCTTGCGCACCGTCTTGCCACCCAGGATGCTCCCGTTATGGAAGGCGTCACGCTAGCCTCTTTGCACTCTGCAAAGGGCTTGGAATGGGATGCGGTCTTCCTCTGCGGTTTAAACGAGGGACTTATGCCCATTACCTTCGCTCAAACCTCCGACGCGATCGATGAAGAACGCCGCCTGCTTTATGTGGGGATTACACGTGCCCGCAAATACCTGTGGTTCACATGGTCGGATTCACGGACCGCCGGTGGGCGGGGAAAACGCCGCCGTTCCCGCTTCCTGGATGATATTGACCCGTCCCGTCAATCCGCCCGACACAGCTAAATAATACCTGCGCACTCGCGGAGAATTACGATCATAAGACACCGTACCTAACGCTCAGATAGGGCAACATATGATGGCACGACAGAAAGTCCGACAGCACCACGAAGTTATTCCGGCGACCGCATCCACCCCGGAAATCCTGGTGGTGCGTTCGTCTCGCCGCCGCAGAACCGTCAGTGCCCAGCCGCAGGAAGATGGAAGTATTCGCCTGTTGGTTCCCGGGGCGAGTACGGATGCGCAAATTCGCGAATATCTGGAAAGCCTGATTCCCCGCGTGCAACGGAAACAGCGGGAGACTTCTCGGCGGCGCCGCATTTTTGCGTCTGATGATTACTTGACGGAGCGTGCTCGTGCTCTGGCTGCAAGGTATCTGTCCGAGCTCGTGCCCGAGAAATTTCCCAATTCTATCCGTTGGGTCTCGAACCAGCGTAAACGGTGGGGATCCGCCACACCGACTCAGGGCACCATCCGTATTTCCGATGATCTTCAGGGAGCCCCCGAATACGTGGTTGACTCCGTGGTCTACCACGAACTTTGTCACTTCGTGGAACTTCACCATAACGCCCGTTTTCGCACTCTAGAAGCCCGGTTCCCTGACCTTGATAAGGCACGGGCATTCTTGGCGGGTATGGAATTTATACGCGCGCAAGCCACCAACTAAGAACCGCGATGATCCACAACAAATGTGGGTCCCGAAGGCAGAAAACCTTCGGAACCCACAGAGCATTTCATCGGCTGGTATCACGCATGAGATGCGGTGCGTATCCCCCAATCGCCCACAGCGTCTAATGCATGATTACGAAGCGTGGTGCGTGTTATGTATTAGGTTCGTCGCCGGTGGAAGATTCACCGCCGTCGGACTCGCCTTCATCAAAACCACCGTCCAGAAGTTTCTGCAGCTCGGTGTCAAAGTCAATATCCTCAACCTTGAACTCATTTTGGCGTGCTTCATAGGCATCGGGGTCTTCAAGCTCAGCGGCGGTCGGCAGAGTCTCCGGCGCTGCCCACAGTTCATCGCGGGCCTCATATCCGTGCTTCTCCTCATAGGTGCGCCAAAAATTCTGTGCCTCACGCACCAAGCGAGGGCGAATCTCTAAGCCGACCAGAGTCTCGAACACGCGCTCGGTCGGGCCGCCTTCGATACGGCGACGTACCAGAGTTTCCGCCAGCTGCGGGGCTGTAGGCAGGTTTTGGGTTGCCTGCTCAGCTACCAACGATACCCAGCCCTCTACTAGGGCAAGAATAGCTTCCAGACGCTCAACTGCAAGTTCTTGGTCTTCGGTGCGCTGCGGGTTGAACAAGCCGCCGTCGAAGGCATCCTGTACGGCCTCGGGGTTGCTCAAATCTACCTGGGATGCGGCATCCTGAATACGATTCATATCCACACGGATACCGCGAGCATAACGGCTTACCAGCTCCAAAATATCTTCACGCAGCCACGGGTTTGTGCGGTGCAGACGAATCAGCGCTGCCTCACGCACCGCCAGGTACAGCAGAATTTCCTGCGCGGGCACTTCAATATCTTCAGCAAGCTGAGTGTAACCGGCGGGCAAGAGTGCACTGCGCCCTGGCGCGAGGGGGAATCCAATATCGGTAGAAGAATATACCTCACCGGCAAGCTCGGTCAGTGCCTGCGCCATCTGAGCCCCAAAAATCATGGAACCAATATTGTTCAAGAATCCGGTGCCGCCCAAAAGTTGAGCCAGCTCTTCGGGAACATCTTCGGTGGAGGGGAGCACCATCGCCTGAGTTACCTCAGCCGCTACGGGCTGTACCATATCACGCCAAGATTCGAAGGAAGAATCGAGCCATTCAGCCTTGGACCAGGCCTCAACAGGAATATTGTGACGCTCAAAAATGGTGACGCTGTCTAACCACAGATCGGCGAGGTTAGAGGCATCGCGTGTTGCCGCCCTCAAAGACTCGGTGATGGCAGGATCCTCCCCGGTGGTCGCTAAGAGCTGACGAGCCTGGTCTTTCACACCCTGCCAGTTAATCCCGTTTTCACTAGCCCCAGCAGTAAACATTGACTGTACCTGCGCAAAAATACCCTGGAGCATAGAGGGGTCAAAAGACATACCCATAGCGTTCATATCTTCAGGGTTTATATTTCCGTTCAGAAAAGCAAACGGGTTATCCGCTGTGCCGTTGCCGTTCTGCTCGGCGTTAGGATCAAAACCCTGTTCCTGCATCTTTTTCAGGAACTCCTCAAGGGGATCGCGGTCATTTGAATTATCGTTGGTGGGGTTCTCAGCCATGTCACATACCTTTCAGTATTGAGGGCGGGCACAGTCTGCCCCTACCCGTCTAGTAAAGGGTACCTGGTAAACCTGTGAGTTTGCCGTGATTTCGCGGTATTCGCTCTAGGCACAGCCCATCTTATGACCTTGGCGGCGTACAATGCTGACGCCGCGGTGTACCCCGGCTCATCATGTGGTGTTCCCAACAAAAATATCGGGTACTCTAAGAAGCATGGCTAAGCGTGCATTTTTCTTGAGAAAATCCCATCAGCAGAGCGATGAATCTCTTCCACTATTAGAACGACGTCCCCTGAATCTGCGCTTTCTAACTGCTTCCGCAACCTGTTTGCTGATGCTCGGTGCTTTTGTGCTGCCCAGCTCATATAGCAAAGAAGGGCCCGGACCTCTCTTCGATATTCTCGGGCAGTACCAGGATCAAGATATTATCCAGATCAACGGCACGCAAACCTATCCCACCACCGGGAAATTGAATATGACCACGGTATCTGTCTCCGGCGGACCCTACACCATTCTCCCCGGAGCGGATGCGTTCTACAGTTGGCTGGCTGCGGACGGCAACCGTTACCTTGTGGTTCCCTCCGAAATTACTTATCCGCACGTTACCCACCAGCAAGCTAACCAGGTCAGCAGCGCACAAATGGCGGATTCTCAAACCCAGGCGAAAGTTGCTGCGGCGCGTTACCTTAAACTGCCGGTGACCGAGAGGATCAGCGTTCTCCAAACCGCCTCCGGCTCACCCGCTGAGGGGCAGGTGCAGGGTGGGGACCGCATCCTCAAAGTGGGGGATAAACAGATCAATACTCTCAAAGATGTCACCGAAACTGTGCAAGCTTCAGAAGGACGTCCCGTCACCTTCGAAATCAGCCGGAATGGCGATAACAAGAACGTTACTCTCACGCCGCGGCGTGACGATAAATCGGGGCGCTGGCTTGTTGGAATTGTGCTTAAACAGGACTTTGATCTTCCCTTTGAGGCAACCTACAACCTTGACGGTGTTGGCGGCCCCAGCGCGGGTCTCATGCTCACTCTCGGTACCATCGATAAGCTCACCGAGCAAAGCCTGCTTGCCCCCGAAGGCGCAGGAAACGAAGATTCAGCCCGAAGCTATGTAGCCGGTACCGGAACCATAGATGCCAGCGGTAAAGTCGGTGCCATCGGCGGCATTAAATATAAGATTATCGCTTCCGGACGCCACGGTGCCCACTACTTTTTGGCACCGCGCGAAAACTGTGACGATCTTCAAGAAATCCGCAGAACCGACCCCAATGTTTTCAAATACTATCGTGGGGAAACACCGGCAGGTGATATGCAGGTAATCCCGGTCGATAACGTTGATGAGGCCGTGGATGCCCTCACCAAGATTAAGAACGGAGCCGCCCCCGATCAGTTCCCCACCTGCGGGTAAAAGGTTTTCGGCAATCTAGGCGTGCACATCAGGTTATAGGCAAACATACGGTATTTCTCCGCGTGTTTGCCTACGCTCCTGTCTGTGTCAGAGCGCCACATTTGAGATAATGTTTATTAACTATGTTCCAGCCACCAACGAAGTGAGGAATCCGTGACGGCATCTGATAACGAACATCAACCTCCTCAGCCTCCCCGTCGCGCGGGAGCAGACCAGAAAAAGAAAAAGCGGCGCTATCCGGGTCCTTTGGGTATTACCATCGCGGTTGTCATAGTCTTGATTATGGCGTTTGTATATGCCACACAGGTGTATACGGATTGGCTATGGTTCAATCAGCTTGGTTTTGGCAGTGTCTTCACCACCGAAATCTTGCTTCAGAGCTCTATCTTTGTGGTAACCGCACTCGTTGTAGCGGTGCCGTTCTGGGCTTCGATGTCTTATGCCATCAAACATGCTGACCACGATGATTCTCAGGCGAAGAAAGACGCCAAAAACGCGGATAAATCCGAGGAGCAGGCGCATCACGAGACCTCTAAATCCGGTCCACATGAGCGCCATACGACCGAGCATGAGCATACGGAAGCCGAAGACCTTCTGCGTGACATGTTTGGCGGGCGTGATTTCACCGATAGTATGGCGCGGTACCGTCGGGGTATGGAGCGCATCCGCAAGATTCTCTTGGTGATTCTTCCAATTGCTTTAGGGTTCTTTATTGGGAGTGCCGGAATTAGCCAGTGGCAAACCGTGGCGCTTTTCTTGAACCGCCAGGACTTCGGCGTTCAAGACCCCGAATTTGGGTTGGATGTTGGATTCTTCGTTTTCACTCTTCCGTTCCTCAATCTGGTGGTTAATCTTTTGACCGCTGTTATCGTGCTCTGCGCTATTGGCGGTGCTATTATGCACTACTTCTACGGTGGTATTAAGGTTCGCCCAGGCGGTGTAGGAACTTCCGCCGCGTTCCGCCGTCATGCTGCGGTTTTGGCATGCGCCTTCCTTCTGGTGCGCGGTGCTGCGTTCTGGCTGGAACGGTACACCGCAGTTCAGCAGCAGTCGGGGCGCTGGGCCGGTGCTATGTACACCGATACGAACGCTATTATTCCCGTACGTTCTATTTTGGCGATTTCCGCAGTTCTGGTGGCTGTGTTGTTCTTGGCTACGGCTTCCGCGCATCGTTGGCGTTTGCCTCTAGTGGGAACCGCGATGCTGGTGGTTGTAGCTCTCGTCGCTGGCGGGCTGTACCCCTGGATCGTACAGCGTTTCCAGGTTGTGCCGAATGAACAGGCTGCACAGTCGCAGTTTATCCAACGCAATATCGACGCAACACGGTACGCCTACGGCCTCGATAAGGTAGAGACTACTCCTTATGATGCCACGATCGATACTCGTCAAGGCGCTTTGGGGAACTCTAGTGAGACTATTGCGAACATCCGTCTTTTGGACCCGAACGTGGTAAGCTCAGCATTCGCGCAGATGCAGCAGTTCCGTCCATACTATCGGTTCGACTCGAATCTCTCGGTGGACCGCTATTCCGTAGACAATAAGACTCAGGACACGGTGATTGCCGCCCGTGAGCTGAATCCTTCCCAGACTTCGGATGATTCCTGGTATAACCGCCACGTGGTGTACACCCACGGGTACGGCGTGATTGCAGCTTACGGTAACCAGGTTGACGGTGCGGGTAACCCCAAGTTCATGCAGTCCGGTATCAAGGCGAATGGCGTTATTTCTGAAAACTATGAGCCTCGTATTTACTTCGGTATGAGCTCTCCGCAGTATTCCATTGTGGGCGGCAACGGTGATCAGCTGGAGCTCGACCGTCCGCAGTCCGCCGATGAAACGAATTCTTCGGATGCAAAATACACATTTAACGGCAACGGCGGTCCCCGGTTGGATTCCACGCTGAACCGTCTCTCTTATGCGATTAAGTTCCAGTCATCCGATATTTTGCTTTCGGATGCGGTTCGTGATGGTTCGCAGATCCTGTACGAACGTAACCCGGTAGATCGCGTTCAGAAGGCTGCGCCGTATTTGAAGGTGGATTCCAAAGCGTACCCCGCTATTATCAATAATCGGGTGCAGTGGATTGTGGATGCTTATACGACCACAAACCAGTTCCCATATGCGCAGGGTGTAAGCCAGGAGAATAATCAGAATCCGCGCACGAATTCGATGAACTACATTCGCAACTCGGTGAAAGCCACCGTGGATGCCTACGACGGTTCGGTCACCCTTTATGCATGGGATGAAAATGATCCTATTTTGAAGGCATGGCAGGGCGTATTCCCCGGAACCGTGAAGAGCTATAAAGAGATGAGCGCCGAGCTTCTTAACCATGTGCGCTACCCCTCGGATATGTTTACTATTCAGCGCTCGATGCTGAATAAGTATCATGTGACGAACTCGAACAGCCTCTACGCGGGCGATGACGTCTGGTCGATTCCAAACGACCCTACGAATGATAGCGGTCGCCAGATTCCGCCTTATTACCTCTCGCTCCAGATGCCTGGGGATAGGAAGGCTCATTTCTCGCTGACGTCGACCTTTATTCCTCAGCAGAGTGATTCAAACTCGCGTAACGTGATGTACGGATTCCTCGCTGCAAATGGTGACGCCGGTACCGGCAAGGACGGCGAACGCAGCGCGGATTACGGTAAGCTGCGACTGCTCGAACTGCCGCGTTCATCGGTGGTTCCGGGACCTGGCCAGGCACAGAATATCTTCAACTCTGATGCTGAGGTCTCGAACCAGCTGAACCTCCTGCGGCGCGGGTCCTCCGAGGTCATTAACGGCAATATGCTTACTCTGCCGGTGGCTGGCGGCATTCTGTATGTTCAGCCAGTCTATGTGCAGTCTAGCGGCGATGCACGGTACCCGCGTTTGCAGCGAGTGCTAGTCAGCTTCGGTGACAAGGTCGGGTTTGCCCCCACACTGGAGGAAGCCCTCAACCAGGTCTTCAACGGTTCTTCCGGTGCCAAGATAGATGCTCAGTCGGGACCGTCAGGAGCCGGCACTGAAGGCAATGGGGAGAAGACCTCTGGATCTTCGTCCAGCTCTTCTGGAGCCTCTGGCTCAGACCAGTCCGCTAGCCTGAAACAGCATCTGGCGGATGCTTCCAAGGCCATGCAGGATTCGGATGCCGCTCTCAAGAAGGGCGATTGGGCAGCATATGGTGAGGCTCAGAAGCGTCTGAACGATTCTTTGCAGAAGGCTATTGAAGCCGAAAATAAACAACAGCAGGATCAGAAACAGGGCGGCGATCAGCAGGGAAGTGAGCAGCAGCCGAGCGGTTCATCCTCAGCATCGCAGAGTTCTTCTGGGGAAGCTACCTCTAAATAAGATGTAGTAGTGCTTGCGGTCTGACGGTCATAGCGGGGTGCCATCACATTCGGGTGGCGCCCCGCTTCGTCATCTTAAATTATTGATTCGGGCTGTCTATGAGAGCAATAAGGGGCGTTCAGACATCCAGTTTTGGGTTTTTCTGTGGTGTTTATCTCAGCAGACAGCTTCAAGTTGAGATGTTGCAGAGCGGTATGTATAGTTGTATGAGTCGCCGCGGGGTGGAGCAGTTCGGTAGCTCGCCGGGCTCATAACCCGGAGGTCGCAGGTTCAAATCCTGCCCCCGCAACGGAATACTCCCGAAGTCATAACTATGACTTCGGGAGTTTTTATTTTTGTATTGCTGATTTAATGTGCTGTGCCTAGTTATATCTGTAGCTGCCAGAAGAAACGTGCAAACTAAACAGAATAGGATAATCCTATATCTGGGTTTGTCTAAAACGTAGGCGGATGCTGTTTAAAGGTAAAGCTGATACTCTGCTTTCTTTAATCGCATAAGGTAAACATGCCGAGGTTATTTATTAATAAATGGTTATATATGTCGCGGGTGAATCGCTAAATATTTTGAATCATCGTAGAGTAGCTACTAAGCGATAAATTCCCGCCACTCTCACTCAGGGCTTACTCTGAGGTTCCGCCGTTGGAAACCTGAAATACATAAGCCAGTAGGAGTGTGTACGGGCGAATCGTGTTTCCGTATTTTATCCACCCAGCCACAATTTTTTTGAGGATGTGTTCACCGATGAATACTCGTATCCCTGGTTTGTCTCGTCGTGCCCTTATGAGCGCTTTGGGCGTTTCTGGGTTTGCTGTGCTGTTGTCTGCCTGTGGGGAGGACTCGAAGCCTGCTGGAGTGGCTACTGAGAGTTCGAGTTCTTCCTCTTCTGCGACTGTCGTTGCCTCTGCTTCATCCAGTGATAGCCCATCACCGTCTTCGAATGTGTCTGCGCATTATTCGGGGAACTCGAAAGCTCCGGAGGGGGAGTATCGTCCTGCGGATTTTTATGGTCCTGCGCAGAATGTTCCGAAGCCCAAGGCGGAGGAGGGGTATACGAATGCTTCCTTGGAGGGGATGCGTAAGACGGTGCAGGCGTGGACGGAATGGCGTAACTATGGCATGCAAACTGGAGATTATAGCGAGGCCAGAAAATTCATTAGCAAAGACTTTAAAGACGAACGGGATACTTACGATCTCAATACTGGACTGTATAAAGAGGGCGGGTGGATGATCGGCGGAGATTTAAGAAAATATGAGTTTCACGGTGAACCCATCAACCAGGGTAACGGTAAGTATGAGTGGAAGTTCTTTGTCGCTTGGCCGTATTACGTCTATGTTGACTCGGATGGGAAAACATATAAGAAAATTCGCAATGAAGATTATGAGAATAACTGGTTCATGATGACTCTTCATCATGACGGCAACCGATGGCTCATTGATAATGTTCATTCCCTGGCTATAGAAAAGAAGTAATTCCCTTGAACTCTCTAAAAACCAAAGTATTTTCTGGGTTTCTCTCGGCAACACTTGTGAGTGCATCCCTGTCCCATGTTCCTGCGGCTTTTTCTATAACTTGTAATAATGACACTCGCTCTTTTCAATGTCTAGATCAGACTGGAGGTGACCTTTGGGAACAGGGAAGCTCCCATGTGCCCAAACATGCTAATAATGACGAGCGTGAAACAAGTTCAAGTCAGGCTGGTAACGTTGAGGACGCTGAGGCTTATAGGAGGTGGTATGGGGAGCATCATCATGGTGAGTTTGGGTTTGCGCAAGGTAAGAACGGTGACCAGCGGTCGTTTGGGTTTGATGTCGCTAATGACGGCTCGTACTGTCTTAGTCGTGATGGTCAGGCTGGCACGTTTGAGAAAGCCCCAAAGACCGGGCGTGCTATCCCGGATATGATCAATGAGCTCTATGGAAACAAATGCACCCTGAACGACCCGGAAGCAGCACAGCAAGCCCAAAGCGAGTACGAACGGATTATCACCGAGATGCGCACCCATTTGCTGGAGCTGATCCCGGCACATCCGCACCTGACTTTGGATAGTGCGCATCCACCGCACACGAGCAAGGGTGAGGAAACGAATTTCTACACTACTCTAGAAGGCAGCAGTAATATTTTTGAGGGAGACCTACCTATCGGGCATACCAGGATTCGGGCGGTACCGGTGGCGTACCGGTATGAGTACGGAGACGGATACGACCTAAAAACACATAGTGCTGGTAACCCGGTGTCTTCACAGCATTCCGGACAAT
>NZ_KV797632.1:32588-75360 GCF_001809415.1 Rothia sp. HMSC058E10
GTATGCGGGTCAGTACAGTATTGATGGTGGATCGTGGCAGTTTTTCGGAACCGAGATCACCCGGGTCAGTGAGCCGGTGCTGGTGCGGGTGTGGGAGTCTGAGGTGCATTCGGTGGGCAAGACTTGTATTGAGGATCCGGGGGCGCGGGGGTGTCCGGGTCATGCGGAGGAGCCTGATGTTGGGAATCCGAATCCGCAGTTGCGTAAGGTGGATGTGTATACGGGTCAGCGGTGGCATTTGGATGATGTGGGGGTGGGGGATAGTGAGGGTCGGTTGCACCCGACCTGGCCCAACATGTAAAACCCAGAAGTTCACGAACAGAATAAATATCTTTCCGTGAGCTTCTGGGCGAACCCTTCAGGGCGTCCCAGAGGTAGATTCTCTATAACCATGTGACCATTGTCGCAATGGTATAAGAATAAAAGCAGGACGCCTTTACTTTAAAAATCTATTGAGAATTAGAAAAAGCTACAAACCGCGATATAGTGCGATTCTGCTGTGGCGGTAGGTGCACATTGTCTCTCATGTATATTCTTGCCAAGCGGCAATTTTTAAGAACCTCTTGATCGGCATACCATACCGAAAATTTCACCTATGTTTTTATTTAATATTATTTAACTGGTAATTTAACTCTATTGAACGCTTTACTCCGCTATTGCAAACTTCGTAAAGCTCCTAAATCTGAGGGGACTAATCTCAAATCCCAGCAGAGTATCACTGCTCCGTAGGCGGAATTAACCCTGTCGGAGTCTATCACTCACAACACAAACATAGCGGCTGAATTCAGCGCACCTTATTCAGCACATAGCGACAAGAAAATCGAGAACCGAGGACTATCTATGACCCGCATCAGAAAGATGCGTGCCGGAACCCTGGCCGCACTCACCGTACCCGCTATTGTGGGCGCTACCCTTACTGCACCCGCCCATGCAACCGTCGCATCCGGCACATACCGCAGCTACACCGCCCCGAACGGCCTTAACTCTCAGTACCACGTGTATGCAAACGGTATTGACTGGTCAAAGCCCGTGGGTGTGGTCTTCTACATTGACGGCGACTATTGGCGTAACGACCAGTCTAAGATTCACAGCCCCGAGCAGGGCATGCTCCCTGCTATGGGCCGTATCGCAAATTCCCGCAACATGGTTTTTGTACCCGTTGTGTCTCCAGATAAAAATGCATCCGGTAACGGCATTACCTGGTGGGAAAACCTTGACGCCAACGGTGACTATTTCCGCTCCTTTGCGCAGCAATTTATTTCGAGTAACGGCATCGACCCCTCACAGGTGTGGACGATGGGTTATTCTGGAGGCGCCGAGTTTATCACCTATGAACTGAATGCGGATCGTCAGGGCACATGGCGCTCTGGAGGCGGTTCTATCCTCGTTGCGGGCGGCGGTTATGAGCGCATGCAGACCGAGGCACCGCAGAACATTAAGAACCAGCCTATGTACTGGTGGGTTGGTGCCGCCGATACTTCTGGTACAACGAACCCTCCAACGTGGAGCGCCCGAGGTGCTGTTGAACAGGGCTACACTGCGTACCGCAACAGCGGCTTTACCAATACCCAGATGAAACTGATCCCAGGTTTTAGCCACCAAGATTATGACCTGCCGCTCATCATGGCGCAATCCCTCGATACAGGCGGTCACCGTTTTGGCGCAGGGTATAGCGACCTTCCGACCACGAATCCGTTCTACACAGAGATTAGTTGGAACTCGGATCGCCGCATTATGACCGGTTTTGCCGATCGTACTTTCCGTCCGTACAGCGCTGTAAATCGCGCCCAGGTGGCAACATATCTCTACCGTCTTGCGGGTAGCCCTGCCGTGGAGCTTCCCGCGACTTCTCCGTTCCCAGATGTTACGCCGAACCACCCGGCATATAAGGAAATCGTGTGGCTTAAACAGCAGGGAATTACGACCGGATGGTTCGACGGTACCTTCCGCCCACATGATGCTATCAGCCGTGAGGCACTGGCAGCGTTTTTCTACCGTTTCAACGGTTCTCCCGCGTATGCACCGGGTGCACAGCAGTTTGCTGATGTAAACCCCTCTACTATGTTCTATAAGGAAATCTCATGGATGGCAGATCAGGGTATTACTACTGGTTGGCCTGACAGCACTTTCCGACCTGGTGAAGCTACCTCACGTGAGGCTATGGCGGCGTTCTTGTACCGTGCCTCTAAACTCTAGAATCAGGTTTTCAGCATAGAACATAAAACGCAGAATGCTCCCCAACCTAAGGTTGGGGAGCATCTGCGTAATCTAACAGCCGATCAGGCTAAGACTATGCGTTCTTGTTCTTGAGAGCCGCAAGACGCGCATCAAGTTCAGACTGACGACCAAGCTCTTCAAGGTCATTGAACTGAGCGTCCAGGGAGGAAGCTGCAAGTTCCTGCTGACCCTGCACGCGAGCCTCTTCGCGGCGAACCTTCTCTTCAAAGCGTGAGACCTCGCTCGTGGGGTCCATAACATCGAATGCCTTGAGTGCATCATTCACCTGAGACTGAGCGGCAGCAGTCTTCTGGCGGGCGTTAAGCTCATCACGCTTGGACTTGAGCTCATCCAGCTTTGCACGCATTTTGGTAAGGCCGTCCTTGAGCTGCTCAACCACCTGGGTCTGCGATGCGATCTGCGGTTCTGCGGCCTTTGCCTCACGTTCAGCCTGCATCTGCTTGCCCAGAGCAATCTTTGCGAGATTATCGAACTTATCCGCGTTCGCGGTGTCGCCTGCAGCACGGAACTCATCGGCTTTATTGGAGGCAGCCAGAGCCTTAGAACCCCACTCATCGGCGTCGCGCAGGTCTTCGGCATGATCCTGCTCCAGAAGACGCAGGTTACCAATAGTCTGAGCCACAGCTGCTTCTGCTTCTACAATGTTATTTGTATAGTCACGAACCATCTGATCTAACATTTTCTGCGGGTCTTCTGCCGCATCAATGAGGGCGTTAATATTAGCCTTTGCTAGCTGTGCGATACGACCGAAAATGGACTGTTTTACCATGTTATTTCCTTTTCTTTCACGCGGCACCGGGAAGGAGCTTATTCGCACGTACAGCGCCGCAACTTTTCTTATTATCGTGGGTCAGCCTGAAAAATTACTGGGAAAATATCGCCTATAAGGTGACGAGTACAAGAACATGAGGTTAACGAGAACCCTAACACGTTTTTGACACACCTATGCTCTTGTAGGTTAGAAGCTGCCGCCGTCTCCACCTCCGAAGTCGCCGCCACCGCCTCCGAAATCCCAGCCTCCACCGGAGTCACCGCCGCCCCAGTGATGACCGGTGGATGCTGAAGCAGAGTGTGAGCCCATCGCGCTAAAAATAGCACCTAAGAGCATGCCTTGCGCCAGGGAATCGCCGCCGTAGCTTTGACCATAACGGTTATCATCCCAGTAATTGTTGACATCCTGATTTGCGGAGTTCTGCGCATCGCTCGCCAAAGAAATAGCTTCATATGCCCTGTTGAGCGAATTTACCGGGTCGGACTCCCGCAAACGGTGTGCATCGTTCAGGGCGGTTTGCGCCTCAGACAGATAGGTACGAGCTTGTGAACCGACACCGCGCCGACGGTTGTTAATGAAGTCCGATGCGCTGCGTACCTGAGCCTCTGCAGAACGTAAGGTACGAGACAGACTTTCTTTAGCCGCCTGCTCACGCTCACGGTCGGCGCGAAGCGATGACATGGAACGATTCAGCTCGCTTGTGAGCTGATGCAGCTGTTCCGTGAGGGCAATAGGATCATTCGGGCGTTCTTGTGCCTGTTGTGAAACCTGCCCAAGAATAGCCTCCATACCGGCTGCCGTCGCGGCGAGTTCGGCACGGTTCTGAGACTCCGCGAGACTCTTAGCCTCAGCCACGTCACGTTGAATACTCAGAATATCGGTACTAAGACTGGATTGTGCAGATTCTAAGGCTGATGCGTGATTGCTGACTGCTTCTGCCAGCGAGGTAATCTGAGCCGCAGATTCTTCGGCGTTGCGCAGATGCACAACAGCTTCGGACCGGGAAACATCCACTAGACGAGATGCCTCCTGAAGCTCCTGAGTCACCAGGCGTTGGTGTGAATCCAGCAGAGCTGCAGATTTACTGACCGGTTCCAACGCACTCGGCAAGTACTGGTCTTTGAGTCGCGCGTATGTATACTGCGCGGTTTCGACTATCTGCTGAAGTTCCGGTATACGCCCCTGGAGCCTAGCAATAGCCTGGGGAGCTTCGTGCTCAAGATTGCGCATTTCAGAGAGCTTCTGCGCCTGATCTCGGGAAATATCAGAAATCTCCTGAGAATTATCGATAATTTCGCTCAACCAAGCGCGCTGTTCCGCAACGGTGTCCGGAACATCATCATTGAGAAGTTTCTGGCGATGGAATGATGCCTGCATGAGCTCTTGGGCGCGCATTAGTTCCTCTTCAAAAGGCTTGACGTGTTCATTACCGTATTGGGCGCGGGCAAATTCAAGTTCCTGCTTCGACTGCACCATAGAATTATCTGCCTGAACAAGTGCGGCACCGGCACGGGTGCGCAGTTCCTCCAACGAAACTTCAGGTACTTTAGATGTTGAGTATGCAGGCGTACTTCCCGGCTCGTTTTTGGAGCGACGGCGTTTCATAATGTAGTACCCAGCGCCCGCTACACCCGCTACACCTAGGGCGCCGCCGCCTATAGCGACAGCGGGGCTAATGCCCCCTTTTTGAGCGTTAATACCGTTGACCGCCTCAAGAGCTGCACCTTTGTAATCCCCGCTTTGCAGTTTTGGCTTGATGTATTTTTGGTACACCTCCGACTGCTGATCAGAACTGAGCGCCTTATTACTCCCAGCGGCGAAGTAAGCACGGCGGCTTTCTGTCGCTATGACAAGAATGGCGTCCGCATTACCGTAGCTGTTCTTTTTCGCTGTCTCTTCAGTCCATGTCTTAGCCTCTTCGGGGCTCTCAAACTTATCAATAGTCAGCACATGCAGATCAATATTGTGGTTTTTAGAGAGTTCGCTGATTTTAGAGTTAAGTTCTGAGGTATCGCCCAAGACATTGGTCGTGTCTTGTACTCTACCTGTGATAGTCATGGGAGTTTGAGCTTGCGCGGTACTGATACCGGGCGTCAAGAACGAAGAGCCCGCCACCGGTAGCGCGACGGAAAGCATAGTGGTGCCAAAAGCTAAAGCACCTACGCTGAGGGCACGTCGGATGCGCCGAGAACCAAACGGACGGTCAGCATTCGTGATATTACTCAAAGGAAGACTCCCATTCTTTCGCATATGCCGCGCGGTGATTATCCACGGCGTGGGAGGAATAAACCCACACGTACTTCCATCTTACCGGTCACCAACCTGTCATGAGCGGTAGTCATCACAGAGCGTACATATCTGAAGAAATTCCGGACTAATTCTCAGGATACGATCGTCGACTGTTTACTCCAGGATTACCGCTTTTGTTCACGATGCGGTACTCATTGGATGAATAATATTGGCTAATTCAGATCGTAGCCGCGGTTCTTCATATATTCCGTATCCGTCACCATATGGTGCCCGGGACGATTCGGCATTTGATACTGCTGAGGAACTTGTACCTGCGAAGGATCGCGGAGCGGCAGGTCGTTCTGCCATTTTTGTAATTCTGCCGTTTTTCGACGGTTTTTACGTACGATGCGGATGATGAGGCCAGGAATTCCAAGCAGAATAAACAGGATAAAAACCAACACGCCTGCGGCAACAAGAAAATTTTCGAACCAGCCATCGGTTTCGGAAATATCGCTTAGCCCTTGGGGGATATTGCCGTCATTGCTCGTGGAGTAGTCATGATCCCCGATAAAAATATCAGTGAACATGCGCCCGGCGGTACCGTAAAGACCATGATCCGCGATAACACGCTTGATACTGCTGTTTTGGGAGCCCGAATTATCTTTAACGTACAGGGCGTGTGCCCATGCATCGCTCATAAAACTCTGGTCATTGCTGATAATAGTGCCTTGATTCTTAGACGTATCGATAAGCAAAACTACTGTGCGTGGGCGAGCATGGTTGAGACTCAGGAATTCTTGACCCCACTCCTTGAGCGGTTTGCCATTGGTCCCGGAGACCAACACCATATAGGCTTCTACCGAGTGAAGGGCATTACTGGTACTCAAACCTTCGGTGAGCTCGTCTTCAAGCCCATCCGATAGGGCATTAAGAGTTCCGTCCCGGTCAATAATAGGGGTTTGTGGATTTAGCGTGACCTCGAAAGGTGCTTGAGCGTGGGCCGCCGTCGGGTAAGCAATGAAACTAGCGCCGATACCTGCTAATGCGCATACGAAAGACAGCATGAGGGCAACCACAGTACGGGGCAGAGGTCTTTGAGGTAAATGGGGTCTAGATGTGGCACCATAAAAATTTTGGGAGACAGTGTTTCGGCGATGAATAGTCATACCAATAAACATACCCTGTTTTAGACCGGCTTAAGGGAATTTTTCTGAAGAAATATCACCTTGCGATATGACTCAGCTGCACCACGAGTTGTTAGAGACTCTACGAAGCTTAAGAAAAGGTGACGTTACCCCACTTAGTAGACGGCACTTCTTAACTTGTATTACGAGCTTTCGTCGTTGGTGCGTGTAATACTAAGATCTTCGTGATTTTTATAAGCTGGTCGCCGAGCTAAGTTGCTGCTCAAACGCAGAAGAACAAGACTGAGCACGTGCCAAACGACGATGCACTATGCCTGCACAGCACGCTACCAGACCGGTACCTAAGCCAAGAATAACGGCCAGCACGGTACAAATAATGAGTGCTGTCAGCATGTCTGTTCCTTTCTTGATGCGATCTCGTTAAACCTTAGAGCCCGTCTTTAAGCGTAGGCTGTGAAATTGACTCTGGAAGGCTGTACCTCTTGAAATATGTTTGTGGAGTTACCCCGGAATTTGAGGGTTCTCAGCAAACTCCCAGGAAATTCCGGGTGCAACCTCAGAGAAAACGGAGGTATAAAACAAGAACTGCGTTTACAGTAGAAAAAGACGCGTGCCTGTTGGCGCTGTCGCCAATATGGTTATTTAGATATCACCTAAGATTTATTGAGAGCCCCTCAAGGAGAGACCACAATGACCCAATACCCTGGTGGCTGGAACCAAGATTCTGGCGCTAACGGTTATAATGATGCAACCCGTCCGATGCAGCAGTCTGCACCCGGATCCTATGCTCAACAGGACTACCAGAATACGGGTTATCAACAGCAGGGCTACCAGCAAAATTACCAAACTTCCGGGTATCAACAGAGTTCCCAGAACCCCCAGAATGGATATCAGAACCAGTACTCCGGGCAGGGGCAGAATCCTCAGCAAGAGCCCAAGAAGAAATATGGAACCGGTGTCGTACTTACCGCTGCTCTGCTTGCAGCCCTTGTGGGCGGCGGCGTAGGTGCTGGTGTTGGAGGCGGTATTGCCGCATCTACAAGCAGCAATAGTTCATCCGTCACCGGCAGAAATGCTGGAGGCAGCGCAACAAATCCCACAGTCGTAACCGATACAGCTAAGAAGGTGCTTCCTTCGACCGTCACTGTAGGATCAAAGCTGACCGACGGCAACGGTGTTGGTACAGGTGAAGTTCTCGATAACCAGGGACATATTCTCACCAATAATCACGTAGTCTCTACAAACGGTACTCAGCAGTCCTCTAGAGTCGAGGTGCGTTTGCATGACGGAAGTATTCGTGTGGCAAAGATCGTGGGTACCGATGTAACCTCGGATCTTGCGGTCATTAAGATTGACCCCAGTGGGCTAGACCTTAAACCCATTACCTTTGGCGACTCCTCGAAAGTTGTTCCTGGCGAAACCGTGGTGGCGCTTGGTTCGCCACATAACCTGCAGGATACCGTGACTGCGGGCGTTATCTCTAACACCGACCGTGCCGCAGAAGCAGAAAAAGACGGTGTATACATTCCCATGATTCAGACCGATGCGCCAGTGAACCACGGTAACTCGGGTGGTCCTTTGGTGAACTCCAGCGGGGCGCTCGTAGGCATCAACTCTCAGATCGAGTCTGAAGGCGGCGGCAATGAGGGCATCGCGTACGCCATTCCCTCGAACTACGCTAAGCGTATTTCTGACGAAATTATTAGCAAAGGCAAAGCAACCCATGGGTACCTAGGCGCGAATATTGAAAGCGCCCCTGGGCAGACCAACGAGGGAGAATCTCGGTTCTTCCCGGATGGTGTGCGGGTCACCAATATCTCTAGCGGAAGCCCTGCAGAAAAGGCTGGTCTGCAGAAGGGAGATGTTATCGTCGAGGCGGATGGCCACCGCATCGAACAGAGTAAGACCCTCAACGGCGTGGTGCGTGCACAAGCAGCAGGTGCCACAGTGGATATGAAGATTAAACGGGGGTCAGAGACAAAGAACATCAAGGTGACGCTCGGCGACGCCGATAATCAGCATTAACAGAGCTATAAAACTGCCCGAGGCGGCGTTTCACATGAAGAAACGCCGCCTCTCCTTTGCCTGCTGTGTTCAGGAATATACCGCTCTCATATCCGGGTTTTCCTGACTGAAGATTTCACGGCAAGGTAGAATATAGCCAAACCTAACTAAACCCCACAGACGCGCCGCACACACATGAGGCGCAGGAGGATGAGCGTGAGCGAAAACGCATATCGCATCGCCGTACTGACCAAGTACGTGCCAGACACCCAATTTGAACAAAAACTTGACGATACCTTGCGGGTAGACCGCAGCGAATCAGTGATGAGTGAGCTTGACGAATACGCTGTGGAAGCCGCCATGCAGATTGTCGAAGCGGAAGATACCGATGCAGCGAATTCTGCAGTTATCGCCTTTACGTTAGGCGCAGCAGATGCCTCTAAGGGGCTGCGCCGTGCGCTGCAGCTGGGTGCACACGAAGGCGTACACATTCTCGACGATGCTTTCGCAGGGGCTGATGCTCTGGCGACCTCACGCATCATAGCCGCTGCACTCTCCACCTATGAGCAGGAACACGGCACCTTCGACCTGATTCTGACGGGTATGGCATCAACCGAAGGTGAGACTTCGTTGGTGCCCGTTCAGGTGAGCGAACTTTTGGGGCGCACCGGAATCTCTCAAGTAGCGTCGCTGACCGTTGCGGGCCGAACTGTTAGGGCACGCCGGGATCTGGATACTCGCTCGCAGCATTGTGAAACTGAATTGCCCGCTTTGATTTCTGTGACCGACCAGGTGAACACTCCGCGATACCCCAACTTTAAGGCGCTGATGGCAGCAAAAAAGAAGCCTATTACGACCGTGAACACAGCGGATATTGCGGATGAGCTTGCTAAGTTCGGCGGCAACGCATCGACCGTTACCGTGACCGAAGCGCAGGCGCGGGAAGAACGCACCGCAGGTGAAACCATCGTGGATGAAGGCGACGGCGGCATACAGCTGGTCGAATTCTTGGCATCCCGAAACCTCATTTAACCAGTACAGGAGATAACGATGACGACTGCATACCGTGTGCTGGTTATAGGCGGCACAACGAACTTTGCGACCGAACCTAGCAGTGTGGACCGAGAACTTTTAGCGTTGGCACGACTGCGAGCTGGTGTTGGACAGGGCGGAACTCAACTGGGAGTAATGACGTTCGCCCAAGGCTCCGCTGATATTGCGCAGTTTTACGCTAAACAGGGCGCGGCACGTGTCTTTGCCCCAGCGCAATCCATGACAGATACTTTGCCTGCTGCCCGCGTGGAACTCGCCGTACAGGCTATTACTGAGTTTGGTCCTGATGTGGTTCTTGCCCCGCATGATATTGACTCGATTGAGCTTCTGGGGCGCGTGGCCGTGCGCCTCGGGAATTCCGAGGCGGGATCTCGTCCCGTAGGCGTTGTGACGGGCGCTCATGAAGTGGATGATGCGCTCAATATTCATAAGAACGTTTTGGCGGGGGAGTACGACAGCACCGTGCGGGTTGAGGGTCTGCCGTTGGTAACCCTACGCCCCAACTCGGTAGATACGGCGGAGGCGCCCGCTGCGATGGGGGAGGGCGTACTCACCACCTATACTCTGCCCGAGTACGAGACGGTGCGCATCACCGAGGTGACCGAGAAGCCTACATCTGCTCGCCCCAACCTTGAAGAAGCAGCTATTGTTGTAGCTGCTGGCCGCGGTATCGGCGGCAAGTTAGCCCCCATTGAGGATCTGGCGGATGCGCTCGGCGCCGCGATCGGTTCGACCCGCGCCGTCACAGACGCAGGATGGCTGGATCACTCTACTCAGATTGGGCAAACCGGCAAGAGCGTTTCTCCCGAACTATACGTTTCCGTGGGTATTTCGGGGGCTCTTCAACAGAAGGTCGGCATGGATACTTCAAAGACTATTGTCGCCATCAACAAGGACGCGGACGCGCCCATATTCGAGATTGCCGACTTCGGCGTCATTGGGGATCTTTTCACTGTCATCCCGCAGGCTGTTGAAGAAATTAAGAGGCGCCGCAACGCCTAGTTTCTAACAGGTCAGCGTCCTGAAAACCTAGACTAGGTTTTCAGGACGCTTTCACAAGATTAGACTATGTACCCAAGATTTTACGTACCCGCTCACGCAGATCGGGTATATTCTCGGCCTCAAACCAGGGATTACGCTTGCGCCAGCCAATATTGAGCGGAGAAGGGTGCACCAGAGGCACAAAACCCGGCAGATAATCCTCTGCGTGTGCCACCGTTTCCGTAAGGCTGCTGCGAAGCCGCGGAGCAGAAACTCCATCAAGATAGTACTTTTGCGCATAAGCGCCTACCAAAATGGTTAATTGTGCATGCGGCATCATGGCGCGCAGCTGCGGATGCCAACGCGGCGCAAAATCCTTACGCGGTGGTAAATCACCGTGCTTACCTTTTCCCGGATAATAAAAATCCATCGGCATCAGGGCAAACAGCTCTGGGTTATAAAACTCATCATCGCTTACGCCCAACCATGTACGAAGTAACCGACCACTCACATCATTCCATGGAATACGAGTCTCTTGTGCAATACGCCCGGGTGCCTGGCCCACCAGAATAATGCGTGATCGGGCGCTCGCCGAATATACGGGTTCCCAGCCGCGTGACGTGTACTCGGCGTTCATCGGATCGGAGTCTATATCCTCAAAAAGCAGAGGAACCTGGCGGTTGGCACACATACAACTAAATCTTTCCTCCCGTGAATCCGCGTTGGCGCCATGCCTCAAAAATTGCGATGGACGCGGAGTTCGCTAGATTAAGAGAGCGGCGCCCAGGAATCATGGGGATTTTTACGCGTTCTGTAATATGCTCATCCTGCTGTACATCGGCTGGTAAGCCCACGGACTCCGGACCAAACATAAGCACATCGCCATCACGATATTCAAGATCTGCATACGAGGTTGCTGCCGTGGTGGTAAAGGCGAAAACACGCGCAGGCATCATGGCTTTCCAAGCATCCTGCAGGGTCTTATGAACCGTTACGACCGCAAGATCGTGATAATCCAGCCCGGCACGGCGCAGATGCGCATCTTCAAAATTGAATCCTAGAGGCTCGACGAGGTGAAGTTCAGCCCCGGTTACTGCGGCCAGACGAATGGCGTTACCCGTATTCCCCGGAATTTCGGGGGTATAGAAAAGAATCTTGAACACGTACCCCAGTGTACCGCGCATGTTTCCACCGAACGTGACTCTTCGCAGGTTTAGCCTGCGGCGCATTTATGACGAATTCCTCCCGAAAGTTCGAGGAACAACGATAGAATAAGGGCAATACGCCAGAGGAGGAAATAGTGAACCGGGTCTACCTAGATCACGCAGCGACTACCGATGTCCTGCCAGCTGCTATAGACGCAATGGTACAGCAGATGCGTGCGGGCGGTAACCCCTCCTCGCTGCACGCTACCGGACGCGATGCCCGTGCCACCGTTGAATATGCCCGCGAACGTATCGCCCGAGCTGTAGGATGCGATGCCGCCGAGGTTATTTTTACTTCTGGAGGAACAGAGGCAGACAACCTTGCGGTTAAGGGGATGTACTGGAAACGCAGGGAAGCAGACCCGGTGCGACGGCGTATCCTAGTATCAAGTATTGAGCATCATGCGGTGGAAGAAACCTGTGAATGGCTGCAGAAGACCGAGAGCGCGGTTATCGACTGGATTCCAGTGGATTCGCAGGGGCTGGTAGACCCCGAAAGCGTGCGGGAACTGATAGCCCAAAACCCTGCGGATGTTGCGTTAGTTACCGTTATGTGGGCAAATAATGAAGTTGGCACTGTACAGCCCATTCAAGATATTGCCGCCATAGCCTCTGAATACGGTATTCCCATGCATACGGATGCGGTGCAGGCTTTCGGCGCGGTGCCCGTTAACTTCCGTAACAGCGGGGTTGATACGATGGCGATTTCCGGGCATAAAATTGGCGGTCCCATGGGCATCGGCGCGCTTATCGCCACACGAGCAGCGCAGCTCACCCCGGTTTTGCACGGGGGTGGGCAAGAGCGTTCTGTGCGTTCCGGCACTATAGATGCCCCCGCGATCGCGGGATTTGCCGAGGCCGCCGCGCATGCGATTGAGCATCTTGAAGAAGAATCCATCCGTATTGCAGCACTTCGCAATGAGCTAATAGCGGCGGTACAGGCGGTTATTCCACAAGCTCACCTGAGCGGCATCGACCCAACAACCGAGGCCTTTCCTGGTGAAAAAAGGCTGCCTGCGAATGCTCACTTTACTTTTGAAGGCGCAGAAGGAGACACCATCCTCTTTCTGCTCGACATGCAGGGGATTCAAACCTCAACCGGTTCGGCCTGTAACGCGGGAGTAACAAGACCATCCCATGTGCTTCTTGCCATGGGTCTGGACGAAGACACCGCCCGCAGTGCGCAACGATTTACTCTTGGGCATTCCAGCACCGGCGAAGACATTGCTCGGTTGCTCGCGGCCCTGCCCGAAGCCTATGCACAGGCGGCAAAAGCGGGTCTTTCCTCACATCTGCCTGACGCTCAACGCTGGTACGGCGGATAATTGCGGCGAACCTGCGCACATGCAATAAGAAGCGTACAATAGAACCTCATATTTATTCTCACCACGAAACTGTACCCAACGTTTATAAGGAAACTCTGTGAAGATTTTGGCTGCTATGAGTGGCGGCGTCGATTCAGCTGTTGCTGCCGCCCGTGCCGTTGAGGCGGGGCATGAGGTGGTTGGTGTGCATTTGGCGCTTTCTCGTATGCCCGGAACGCTCCGCACCGGTTCTCGTGGGTGCTGCACCCTTGAAGATTCTATGGATGCGCGCCGCGTATGCGCCCAGTTGGGCATCCCCTTCTTCGTGTGGGACTTCTCGGAGCGTTTCAAGGAAGATGTGGTCGATGACTTTATCGCCGAATACGAAGCGGGACGAACCCCCAACCCCTGCATGCGCTGTAACGAGAAAATCAAATTTGCTGCGCTTTTGGAACGTGCCGTCTCCCTAGGGTTTGATGCGGTAGTCACCGGTCATTACGCCCGCGTTATCACCAATGACGACGGTAACCGAGAACTGCATCGAGCCGCCGACTGGGCAAAAGATCAGTCCTATGTGTTGGGCGTCCTTACCCACGAACAGCTCAAACACGCCTGGTTTCCTCTAGCAACCACGCCTTCGAAGGCGGAGGTTCGCGCGGAGGCCGAACGGCGTGGTTTTTCGGTTGCCAAGAAACCGGACTCTTACGATATTTGCTTTATTCCCGAGGGTAATACCCGTGCCTGGCTAGGCGAGCACATTCAAATGCGCCCCGGCACGATTAAAGATACCTCCGGCAATGTGGTGGGGGAACACCCTGGTGCTCAAGGATTTACGGTTGGGCAGCGTAAGGGACTAGCCTTAGGAACTCCGGCGCCTGACGGGAAGCCCCGTTTTGTTCTCGAAATCCGACCAAAAACGAATGAAGTTATTGTCGGTTCTCGTGAGTTGCTTTCTATCGATGAAATCCGCGGAATTCGGGCCACCTGGGCTGGAATTCCCGTTCCGGAAGCAGAACATTTTCTTGCTCAGGAACCAAAACTCGGCGCGCGTAGCGAGACCTTTGATGTTACCGCCCAAGTGCGTGCACATGCAGACCCGGTGCGCGGTACCGCGCATCTTGAATGGGCAGAAGATACCGATGCCGAAACCTCCGGAAAACTTCGTGTAGAGACCGTGGTGCGTCTACACGATGGGCTCTTTGGCGTAGCACCCGGGCAAACTATGGTGCTTTACCAGGGCACACGAGTTTTAGGACAGTCCACTATAGCCCGTGCTTACTCACTCGCTCGTGAAGACCTTGATGATCTTCGTGAAAACGCAGCCGTGTAATGCTCGTACCCCTAAGGACCTATAATGACCCAGCAAGAATTTGATCCGCGTGCCACCTCCATGGGAGACGAAGTTTCCGCCGAGGTTTACGAAGAACTCTTCGCGATGCGGCGCTCTATTGATAATTTCGATGCCGCGTTGGTTCATATTCTTGCGGAGCGTTTTCGAGCCACCCAGCGCGTTGGGGTTCTTAAAGCACAGCATAACCTGCCTGCGGGTGATCCGGGAAGAGAAGAAGCCCAGATAGCTCGTCTGAGGGCTATGGCGAAAGAGTCTAGTCTCGATCCCGAATTTGCGGAGAAATTTTTGAACTTCATTATTTCCGAGGTTATTCGACACCACGAAAAAATAGCGCACGAGCATAAGGACGAGCTGGCTCAAAACGATGATTCTCTCGACCGTCAGACGGATTAGATGCTAGCGTAGATTTGATGACCTCGTTCTCTACCAGATTTGCGGACGAAAACACCCGAAAACAGTATGTGCCCGAGCGCCTGCTGCTACCGGGTGATTATCGTGCACCCGAACGTGAGTTCGCTACCGAGCTTGCTGAGCGCGATACTGTTGCGGTACGAGCCAGCGGACTAGGCGAATTCCCCGGCACGCAGATAATAGATGCCCTGCATCGTGTGCGCGGTGAGTTGGGGCATCCGCATCTTCCATTCTTACCGGAGCTTCCAGAGCGTGGCTGGCAGAGCACTACTCTTGCTCGCACCATTGCCACACTCTCTGGAATGGAACTTGAAGGCGCGTCCTATGGATGGCGATTAGTTCACGCTAGAGGCGGCGGTACCCGCGAAAGTGCGCGTGCGCGATCCCGTTATGTCTCAGATATTAACGCACTCGCCGATGTCGTAGGCGGTGAGTCTTCTGGAGCTTCAGTGCCTGAGGACGCTGCTCCCAGTTTCAAAATTCAGCTGTGCGGACCATATACCCTTGCTGCGCGGGTCTATGTGCCTAATGGCGAGCGTGCCATCAGTGATGCGGGGGCGACACGCGATATACGGGATGCCTTCCTAGAAGGGCTAGGGGAGAGCCTCTCTCTTATTCGCCAAGCCCTCGATCAGCCCGAAGCCCGTCTTACGGTACAACTGGACGAGCCGGAACTTGGGCGCATTATTTCGGGTACTATCCCTACGGTGAGTGGTTTTCGCACTATCCCAGCGGTACCGGTTAGCGAAATCTACGAAAGTTACCGTATCTGCGCCAATACTTTTGCCGAACTTACCATAACGCCTATGCTGAACCTCACCAAGGTTCCTTTGACGTATCCTGATGATCGCACGTCGAACCTCAGCTCTGTGGCAGATGCTTGCGCTATAGCCCGTGCGTTTTCAACGGCAGATAATCCTGCCGAACTGCTTTTTGACCCGGACGAGGTAAACCAGAACCTCGTTCAGGCACAGCCTCTTAGCGACCCGCATCGCTGGGAAATAGCGGCGGCCGTACTAGAATCCGGAGCAAGGCTTTGGCTGCCTATCGTAGAATCGGATGCTATACCGCAGCAAGCACAGAGATTGTGGAGACTGTGGAATGATGTTGGACTGCAGAGAGCCGAGATACGTTTGGTTGGGCTAACACATCGTGCAAATACTACACATATAAACCCGCATGAGGCCACACTTCAGATGGCGAGAACCACAGAGTATGCTCGAATAGTCGCAGAAATGGTGGCTGAGGGCTTAGGATAATTACTATAATCACCGAATAATATAGAGGAGAGACGCCATGACCACCACCACCTCGACCGTCCTGGTCGTTGATGATGATGACGCTCTTGCAGAAATGATCGGCATTGTCCTGGCACAGGAAGGATATAACGCAGTTTTTTGCGAAAACGGTTCTCGCGCCTTTGAGACGTTTATGCGGCATTCACCAGATTTGGTATTGCTGGACCTCATGCTTCCGGGGAAGAGCGGTATCGAAGTCTGCGAGCAGATCCGTTCGTCATCTAATGTGCCTATCATCATGCTGACTGCTAAAAGCGATACTGAAGATGTGGTAAAAGGGCTGGAAGCTGGCGCTGACGATTACATTGCAAAGCCCTTCAAACATCTTGAGCTTATGGCCCGTATCCGTGCTCGTTTGCGCCCGCGTGAGAGCCGCCAGTTGGTGGTGCGGGTGGGAGATACCATCATGGATATGGATGGCCGAACCCTCAAGTATAAAGGTGTTGAAGTGCCTATGACGCCTTTGGAATTTGACCTTCTTGCAGCTTTGGTTCGCCGTCCGGGTCAGGCCATGAGCCGTCAAGAGCTGTTAGAAACTGTCTGGGGCTACAGCGATGTGAGCGATTCTCTGGTAAACGTTCACGTGCAGCGTCTTCGCGCGAAGTTCACGGATATTGGTGCCGAACAGGTTATCCAAACGGTGCGCGGCGTCGGATATAAAGTACCCCTAGAGAACGTTGGAGGTGCCGCCTAACGTGATATTTCAGTCCGCTATGCGCATCTTCATATCTGGAAAGTAACTTTGCCTATGCCCACACCTGACGCAACCTCTGGAGCCTCCGATAGCCGGGACTTAGATCTTAAATCTAAGCCCCGGAAAGAGCGAACCCTCAACCCATTCCGTGCAATTCATCGGTTGTGGGTTCATTCTCTGCAATTTCGGTCCGTAACCAGCGCGGGCATCATGATGCTTATTGCTTTTATTGCAGTAGGAACCTCGCTGTCTAATCAGATCGCAACATCGCTTTTTGAGAATAAAAAGAACCAAGCGTTAGAAGAAACTAGTAAGGGATTTGAGACTGTACAGAGAGTGTTGGATCCTATTAGTGCGCGTGAAGACAGCGAAGTTCGACGTACTGTTAAACACAACCTCACGGTTCTTGACGCTGGCGGCGATACTCAGAGGCGCTGGGTTTTAGTGTCCTTGGATCAGCAATCGAAGAAGGGGTTTATTCCTGAGCAGAGTAGCGATAACGCGCCTCTAGATGCCTCAGTAATACCTACAGATTTTAAAGATACTGTGCGGGATTCTCCCGGTGTTTTTTGGGAGAAAACAACGCTTTCAGAACCTGGAAAATCCAATGGTGAGCCTTACCCGGCCTTGATTATTGGAACGAGTGTATCCATTCCTCAGAACCCCAATTATGGGCTGTTTATGGTGTACGACTTAAGCGAGTCTGAATCGACCATTATGTATATCAATGTTGTGTTAAGTACCGGATTCACAGTGTTGCTGATTCTAGTACTTTCAATTGTGTGGTTTGTCACTCGCTTAGTGGTACGCCCGATCACTTCGACCGCTATTACAGCAGAGAAACTTGCTGCCGGTGACCTAAACCGCCGCGTTAACATTCGTGGTAAACATCAGGCTGCGCGATTAGGAATTTCCTTTAACAAAATGGCGGATAGCCTGCAGGAACAGATTACACAGCTGGAGAGACTATCGACTCTGCAGCAGCGATTCGTCTCGGACGTGTCGCATGAGCTGCGTACACCGTTGTCGACGGTACGTCTGAGCAGCGAACTCCTTTATGACTCGCGTGACACCCTCAACCCTGTGCAGTCGCGCAGTGTGGAGCTTATGCATAACCAGGTGGATCGCTTCCAAGCCTTGCTTTCTGACCTTCTGGAAATTTCGCGCTTTGATGCAGGCAGCGCCGTTTTGAACATCGACGCTGAAGACTTTATGAGTGTTCTTAATGATGTTTTGGTCGAGGTTATCCCGCATCTGGAACGTACCGGAACCAGGCTTATTGTGCATTCTGAGCAGGCGCATATTGATATTGATATCGATAGGGTTCGCATTGAACGTGTTTTGCGTAATCTCCTCTTTAATGCTATTGAGCACGGTGAATCCAAGCCCGTCGATATTTACATCGCTACCAATGCAACAAACTTGGGTGTGGCGGTGCGCGATCATGGCATCGGCTTGAGTGAGGAGGAAGCAGCACAGGTCTTCAACCGTTTCTGGCGTGCAGATACCTCACGCAAACGCACTCTAGGGGGTACCGGATTGGGCTTGTCTATTACCGCCGAGGATGTACGTTTGCATGGCGGGCGTATTGAGGCTTGGGGCATGAAAGGAAAAGGTGCTTGCTTCACGATGAACTTGCCGCTTGTTCAGGGGGGAGAGCTCGGTCCTTCCCCGGTCTTGATTACCGGAGAACCTGAGCCAGAGGCATATGCTCACAGCGCTCTTGCGGGCGATACTCTTTCGACATCATTGCGTAAAACCCGTCATGAAACTCAAGATGATGCGTCTGAAGGACAGGTATAATGCGCAGAATATTTCAAAACTCTTCGCACAAACAGACGCTGTCAGAGAATCTGCCCGCTCTTTCGCGCCGCACGATGCTTCTGGGTGGAGTCGGAAGTATTGCTTTATTGATGCAGGCATGCTCTGGATTGCCAGATCCCAAGGGTATTCAAAAGTATTCAGAGTCTTTGGATAATGCAGACGATAGAAAGTCTGCAATCCATGCTATGAGTCCTCAGGTTGGCGGAACTCCGGAAGGCATTATTGAAGGCTTTCTGCGTGCTGGTGTTGATAGCTCCGATGATTACGGAGTGGCTCGCCAGTACTTAACGACAGAGTTTGCTCAACAATGGGTTCCAGAGGTTCAGACCCGTATATATTCTGAGACCGCGCGTATTACCCGTGGCGAGGATAATATTTATAAGGTTTCGATTAAGCAAACTGCTCGTGTGGATGAGCGAGGTTTAGTTACTTCCTTTATCAACGCTCCTGCACCAACTCCGGAAACGTTCGAGATGATTCAGGAGGGCGGTGAGTGGCGCATACGTAACTGCCCCAACGGGTTGTGGATAGACGGCAGTGAATTTGACCGTTCTTTCAAATCCTACCGTCTGTATTACTACGATCCTAGCTATACCTACGCGGTGCCAGATTTACGCTGGTTCGCACGTAGCGATGAAATTTTTAAAACGCTGGCTCAAACCCTAATCATGGGACCAGCAAATTACCTCAAGGAATCTGTCTTCTCAGCGACTTATGAGTCCATGAAAGTTAATGGTGCTAACTTTGACGCTGAAAAGCATACGATAAAGGTTGATTTTGGAGGCGAATCTACAGATGAACTTCAATTAGCACGTTTACGCCAGCAGATTGTGCATCTTGCCAGCAATTTTACGGGTATTGAGACTGTAGTTTTCTGCTATAACGGCCACGAAATTTTATCATCAGATAAGCCCGAAGGATTTCATGAAATATCTTTGGTAACGCAGCCTAATACCAAAGTTGTGGCGCTTAATGAGGACCGTTTAGTAACACAGCGTGATTTTGATGCTGGGGATTCGCAGCGCACGCTAGTGGAAAAAATCAAGGATCCTTCGGCACCAACTATCGGATATGACGGCACTACCTACGCTTACTTAAGTGAGGGGCGTAAAAAGCTTTATACAGTGCGTGATACAAATTCCTCAAAAGTTTGGGAAACACGCGACCTATCTCGCCCCAGCATTGACCATTATGGATGGGTATGGGCTACCGATCATAGTGGAACGGTGCGCGCCTTTAACCCTGCATCCGATAGCGTTGAGGAAAGAGAAAAAGGTCTTAATATCTCTGTGCCCTGGCGAAATGGCCTTGTTTTTAACTCTCTTAAAATTTCGCGGGATGGTACACGTGGTGCATTCATCGCCTCCCGAGATGATACGTCGATGCTGATTATCTCGGGGATTATACGTGATGAGAGCGGTAAACCGCGTAGTTTTACCGAATTAGTGCGGGTTAACGCCTCTGTATCTCCCCATTGTGTAGATTGGGCGGGAGAACAGACCCTTGCCGTCGTCAATACAACCACAGGCGAAGCAGAACTAACCTCTCTCAACAGCGAGGAGACAAAACTGGACCGGTTGGAGGGACTGCGCTCTATGTCTGCAGCAGGGGACAGCGGTCATATTATTGGGCACGTTGATACGGGAGAGTGCTATCTTCTGGAAGAGCGCGGCTGGAAACCCATAAGCGGTACGCTGAGTGAGATTACGTATGCAGGGTAAAAGAGCATGGGTAAGACACCTCGAATGAGAGGTAAAAAGGCTCTTTACGCGGCGTGGGAGCTGTTCTTTCCGGCAACATGTGTCGGATGCGGTGTAGGCGGTACAGCGCTTTTAGATGCTGCTGGCACTCGTCGGGCTTTATGTACTCGGTGCGAGACTTCACTGAGAAAACAAACCTCTGCCGTGCACACCCCTGTGCTGCAGCACCCCGTACCGGGAGCGGTTGCAGCAGGTATCTATGAGAAAACACTCGCGCATGTGATCCTTTCCATGAAGAATGCGGGTCGTACTGATGCGGTTCCCGAACTAGCGCGCGCATTGGGCAGGGCCGTGGCAACGATTATTGACCGTGCGCAGGTTCCCGCAGGAACGCGCATCTTATTGATACCCGTCCCTTCATCACAACGTAGCGTGCAGCGTCGTGGTTACGTACCGGCTGAGTTGCTTGTGCGACAGGTAGAACACGAGCTCAATCGTTCTGTAGCTCTGCACAGACGTAAAGTGCGGGTGAAGACACATCATATCTTGAGTTTAGAAAAAGAAAACATATACCAGCGTTTAATAAGACCGAATACAGCAGGACAGAAAACGCTCGGAGCTAGCGCGCGAGCCCAGCGTATGGAGGGAGCGATGCGGGTGTCACCCAGAGCAAATGTAGCTGGGGCACTGTGCATTGTGTGCGATGATGTGATGACTACCGGTGCCACCGTGTTTGAAGCATCACGAGTCTTGCGCCAGGGTGGCGCGAGAGTTCTGGGAACAGCCTGTGTAGCCGCCGTGTCGATGCAGAAAAATTTGGACGAGGAAGCCCTATGATACACCCGGATTAAGGCTATTCTGCGCTTTGATACACAGTGTTCGTACTACGAAAATAATTGTCATTTCCGGTGACATGCACCATAAGAATGTAATAAAATAATGACAAGGAACCTCAAGGACGGGTTTCCGGTATCGAACTCAACCGAGTACGGTGCATAACCCCCACACTTTGGAGGGAAATATCGTGGAAGTCAACATCTACGGACGTAATATCAAGATTTCGGATCGTCTTCGTGAATATGTCGAGGAGAAGGTCGAAAAGTTCGAGCAGCTTGGCGACAACGTGAGCGATATCGACGTCAAAGTTACTAAAGATGGTCATCTTGGTGGCGAGTCAATTCGTGTTGAGATTACCGTTGTTGGACGTGGACCGGTGCTTCGTGCAGAAGCCCAAGGGCATGATAAATTTGCGGTCTTTGATGAGACTTATGGAAAGCTCTTGGAGCGCCTGCGTCGAGCACGTGATCGTCGTAAGTTACGTAAACATGGTGGTAAGCATCCTGTTTCTGTTGCAGATGCTACAGGGTCGCTTCCTACGGTTACCGAGACGATTACGGAAATTTTGTTACCTGATGTTCCTGTTGAAGAAGCAGCCTTCGACAACAGTGAAGTTACCCTCGTCGATGAAGCAGCTTCACCGATTGAGATTCGTCACAAGAGCTTTGTAGGCGAAAAGCTGACTCCGGCAGAGGCCGTGGATCGTATGGAACTCGTTGGTCATGACTTCTACCTTTATATTGATAAAGAAACAGGAGCACCGGCAGCCGCATATCGCCGTAAAGGATGGAGCTACGGTATTATCACTCTCACCGAAGAGTAAACAACACTCCTCATTAATACTAATTTAGATTTAGAACCCGAAACGCTTTCTTTCGAGCGAGTGTTTCGGGTTCTGCTATATTCCTGTGAGGAAAATAATTATTATTTCTACCCGCGCAGAGCGTAAAAATGTGGACTGTGACTGTCAGATAGATACCTCTGCCCTACAATAGTTAGGAAAGCCTCAAATCGTGGGCGCATTTTGTGTCGCCCTCATGAGGGGACGAAGACAACAAGGAGTAGAAGCTCAGTGGCATCTTTCTTAGAGAAAATCCTCCGCACTGGCGATAAAAAAATTCTTCGACAGTTAGAAGCGTATAGCGCGGCGGTCGATTCGCTTGAGGATAGTTTCGCGTCTATGACCGATGCCGAGCTCCGCGGCGAGACCGATAAGTTTCGTGCCCGAATTGAGGATGGCGAGTCCCTGGATATTATGCTCCCTGAAGCCTTCGCTGTCGTCCGGGAAGCATCTAAGCGTACCCTTGGAAAACGTCACTACAAGGTTCAGGTTATGGGCGGAGCTGCCCTGCATTTGGGAAATATCGCTGAGATGAAAACCGGCGAGGGTAAAACCCTTGTCGCAACTCTGCCCGCATACCTAAATGCACTCAGTGGCAAAGGCGTGCACGTGGTGACGGTGAATGATTACCTTGCCGAATATCAGGCGAATCTGATGGGTCGTGTCTACCGGTTCCTTGGTATGGAATCTGGCGTGATTCTCTCGTCGATGGACCCGGACCAACGCCGTAAACAGTATGAAGCCGATATTACCTACGGTACGAATAACGAGTTTGGCTTCGATTACCTGCGTGACAATATGGCATGGACCGTTGACGAGCAGGTACAGCGCGGGCATAACTTTGCCATTATTGATGAGGTCGATTCGATCTTGATTGACGAGGCGCGTACCCCCCTTATTATCTCGGGACCAGCTGCAGGTGAAGCGAACCGTTGGTACGGTGAATTCGCGCGCATCGCAAAAAACGTTCTTAAAGAAGATGAAGATTACGAGGTAGACGAGAAAAAACGCACCGTCGGTATTCTCGAATCTGGCATCGATAAAGTTGAAGACCATTTGGGCATTAAGAACCTGTACGAATCCAGGAATACTCCGCTTATAGGTTTCTTGAATAACTCCATCAAAGCGAAAGAGCTGTTTACCAATAATAAAGACTATGTGGTGATCGACGGTGAAGTCTTGATTGTGGATGAGCACACTGGTCGTATTCTTCCTGGACGCCGCTATAACGATGGTATCCATCAGGCTATTGAGGCTAAAGAAGGCGTCGAAATTAAGCCTGAAAACCAGACGATGGCAACCGTAACCTTGCAGAACTATTTCCGCATGTACGATAAGCTTTCCGGCATGACCGGTACTGCGGAGACTGAGGCTTCTGAATTTATGAGCACCTACGAGCTGGGTGTTGTTGCTATTCCTACGAATAAGGATGTGCAGCGTATTGACAACCCGGATAAGGTGTACCGTAATGAGGTAGCCAAGTTCAAAGCCGTTGTTAAGGATATTAAAAAACGCCATGAAAAGGGACAGCCTATTCTGGTGGGTACGACGAGCGTTGAGAAGTCGGAGTACCTCTCGCGTCAACTTGCAAAAGAAGGCGTGCGCCATGAGGTATTGAACGCCAAGAACAATGAGCGTGAGGCTCACATCGTGGCTCAGGCAGGGCGCAAGGGTGCCGTAACGGTGGCTACCAACATGGCAGGTCGTGGTACCGATATTATGCTTGGTGGTAACCCAGAATTCGAGGCTGTCGCCAAGATGGCTGAATTGGGTCTTGACCCGAACCGCGATTCTGAAGCATATGAGAAACGCTGGCCCGACATTCTGGAACAGTGCGAGGAAGAAGCAGCGGCCGAGCACGATGAGGTAACGGAACTTGGTGGTCTTTATGTGCTAGGCACCGAACGCCATGAGTCGCGCCGCATCGATAACCAGCTGCGTGGTCGTTCTGGTCGTCAGGGTGACCCCGGCGAGTCCCGGTTCTACCTTTCACTCACCGACGAGCTTATGCGTCTGTTTAATACCGGCGCTGCAACCCGCCTCATGGCGATGGCTCCGGAAGATTCTTCTCTAGATTCGAAGTTGGTGACACGCGCTATCGCGACTGCGCAGTCAAACGTTGAGTCACGTAACGCAGAACAGCGTAAGAACGTGCTGAAATACGATGATGTTCTTAACCGCCAGCGTGAAGCCATCTATAAGGACCGTTCTCTGATTCTGCACGGCGACGATCTCAAGGAACAGATCTCTGGTTTCGTGGACGAGGTCTTGACGACCGCCATTGACGAACGTGTCAGCGAAGGGCACGCAGAAGATTGGGATCTTGACGACCTGTGGGAGGCTCTTGAGAGCATCTATCCCGTCAGTATTACCGCCGATGACCTGGCGGAAGACGCCGGGGATCGAACCCAGATTACTCGCGACCAGATAGTCAAAGAGATTCTTGCAGATGCGCATCTTGTCTACGATGAACGCGAAGAATCTGTAGGCGAAGATTCTATGCGTGAGATTGAGCGTCGTGTAATGCTCTCGACTATTGGAGAACGCTGGCCTGAACATCTGTACGAGATGGACTACCTGAAAGAAGGTATCGGACTACGTGCGATGGCACAGCGCGACCCCCTAGTGGAATACCAGCGTGAGGGCTACAGTATGTACCAGGCTATGCTTGACGCTATTCGCGAAGAGACCGTTAGTTACCTCTTCAATTTGGATTTGTCGAAGCAGCGAACCAAGGCCTCGGCGGTGCAGCTTCAGTCTCCGAGCCGCCCAAAGTTCTTGCAGTACTCTGCACCCAATGAAGAAGGTGGCACCGATGTTCGCGTAGAGAACGCTGACTAGCAGCTTCATCACTATTTTCATCATGCATGTGGGCACTCCCAAAATCTTGGGGTGCCCACATCTGGTTATGCGGTTTAGATAAAGTGCAGTGCAGTAATATCCCACCCGCCGTAGCGAGCCTGCACCCGCATTGCCATAGCCCTGGTTACAACACCGTCCGTGAGAATAATACATGCCTCATATGTCTCGTCATTAAGTCTTTGAGCACGGCTCCGCGCTACGTGCGGGGTCTTGGTAAAAGCGAGATAACTAGCATGTTGCTCTTGCGAGGAACGGCGCTGTTCCAATGCCGTGAAGCACTCTGGTGACAGCCAGTGTTTGAACTGTTGCGCGGATCGCTTTTTCATAAGAACCTCGAGAACCGCAAGACCTATGCCTGCACAAAGCGACTCAATGCGTAGGGTTCCAGAATCGGAACGCTTAAGAGGTCGCCCGTGAGATGCACTTTTCCGGGAACGAATGCGTGCCCTAACAGCAGTGTTCTGTGGCAACATATGGTGAGCTTCTCTATTCTGTTGATCTTGAGCGTACATATTGATCGGGGAGAGGACTACTCCATATTGTGATTGGACAAGATTTCCTGGCGCGGTCGATGGTGGTACATCGGGAATATCACCCTGTTGCGCTCTGGCTCTGGCGGCTGCTTCTTTGAGAAAATGGCTCTCGATCTTCTTGGAGAGATCGTGAAGAGAAATATTGATAGCGGTCATGATTTAGCTCCTTTGCATAGTGGTTGGACATATCGGTCGAGAAGAAAAATAGCGTACTTATCGGTCAGGCAATGTGAGAGTTTGACCTGGATACAGAATATTGGGGTTATCCCCCATAACGTCCAGGTTGGCGGAGTGGATTCTCAGGGAGTATTCCAGAACCTCCGGAGGAGAGGCATCGTCGCTCAGCTCGTGAGAGGCAATGGACCAGAGAGAATCACCCACAACAACTTGGTGGCTGGAACGCGTAGCGTGGTTTCGAGATGCTGGTGATACTTCTCTGGAAGGTGCGCCTTCTCGTTGGCCGCCGAAGAACGGGCTCAAACTCTGATGTTCTGCTTGAGGCTGGATTGTCGGGGGAACCGCCGGTTCGGCAGATATGTTTGGCGGAGGCGTACCATAGGGCTGCGCGTAGGGTGAAAGACTTGGAAGTTGCTGCTGGCGCTTTTTAACGGGTGCTACCGTGGTCTTAGAGACTTCACTAGGTGGGGTGGAGGCATGGGTAGCCTGCGGAGATGAGGCAGGAGCCTGGTAGAATGGAGAGTTCTGAGACGGTACCTCTTGAGGGGTTTCTGCGGCTGACTCCTGCGGTGAAGCATTCGCCTCCGTGCTGGGCGTAGAATTTTCCACAGATGCCTCTGACGACGACGAAGCCGAGTGGGCAGCAGGGGAATCCGAAAGCTGAGACGGCGCAGATATTGCAGGGCTGCTGATATTCGGATGCGCATCTGCGGCCTGTGCAGGTGCAAATGCCGCGCTAAGACCTAATGCTGCACCGCCTAGAGTAAGAATAGTGTTGCGTATATACCGGGGGAGCAGAAAAGTTCCACGATCCTCACGGTGATACAGACGTATGGAACCGGCTCTGACTTTCAGAAGGTATCCAACACCGAGGATAACGCCAAGAGCCCACCAGAGCATGACGGCTGCAGAGAGGACTTCAACGCTTATCATCATAGCGTTTTCCAAACCCGTCAAAGATACAGATATAACGCGAACACTATGCGCTAGCACCCCTGAGAGAACGGATAGCGTGGGAACGCCGATGCTAAGCACTCCATCAAGGACGCTCATCTGAGCTTGTGACTTCATCGTATTCCCCCCCTGGCGTTGGTAGTCGTTGATGTTCTTATATGTTATATTTACCCCGCCTACATAGTCGGTGTAAATCTGAAGGGGAGAATCTTAATCATTTAGTAATAATTCTCGAAGAAATGCTGATTTTTCGGGGCTTGTGGAGGTGCAATATGCCTCAAGACTTTAGAATACAGTAGGCTCATAGCATGAGAATGCAACGATTATTCCGAGATTTAGACATACAGTTTGAAGCGGAACAGTTTCGGACTCTTGAGAACCAGGCACAACGACGTGCCCGCATGGAGTATCTGGCGGTGACCATGCGTGAGCGATGTGCGGCTCAACATGGGAGCAGGATAAAAGTCTGTGGCACGGATGGGATGGTTCGTGAAGGGTATCTTGAAGCGATTGGTCAGGGGTGGATTCAGCTCAGCACAGGACGAGAGAATATCCTTATTCCAGAATCGAGTATCCTGTGGTGGGAATGTGAGAATCAGGCGGCGAAGGTCAAGGTTGATGTGCAGGCTCGTGCCTATAGGTTCAGCATGTCTGATGCTTGCTATGCCTTGATGATGGCGCAAGAGCCAGTGCGGGTATCTTGTGATTCGCCAGTAAACACGATGTTTGAAGGTGTTATCGCACGAGTTGGGGCAGACTTTATCGAAATGACGTTATCTCCATGCGAACCTTATTCCGCATACTCCAATGCGCTGGCATATAAAGAACGGGGTGTGAGGATAATCCCCACATCCCGTATATGCGCTATTGTGACGGTCAATTAGTTGGCTTTGATTTTCGTCATTTTGCCGGAGGCGATGGCTTCTAGTGTCTGTTCGTGGCGTTCGTTAATGTACTCTTCGAAGCGTGTGCGTTCAATACGCCATTGGTTGCGACCACCAATTTGAATTGCTGGTAGTTCGCCGCTACGAACGAGTGCTCGTACCTGGCTTAACGACACCTGCAACTCCTCGGCGACATCGCTGAGTGTCAAAAAACGTGGTGCAGACATGGTAAAAATCCTTCCGCTACAGAGTCTTTGGGTCCCTATGCGCTCTTGGGGAGCAGATAATGTGTAGTTTCAGTATAGTCTACTAAATAGGCTTATGCCAGCTTATTTATGCACATAAGCCTGAAAAAATTATCTAGCTGCACATCCCATATTCATAGGTTTGTAGTTTAGATATTATGTACACAAAGAGACGATATTGCGCTCAAAGTTGTAATAATTGCTTTCAAGGTGTGCAGTGTGGTGCTATATAATTTAGGCGCCTGTTCCCTGATGAAGGCGCATAAAACATCTACAAACCGCTAAGGTAGCGATACTTCCGAATGAAAGGTCTATGCAGTGAAGCATAATAAAATCTCCAGGACGAATATGCATCAACCTGAAGAAAGTAGTATGCGTATGCATAAGCCGGGCTTTAAAGACCCGAAGCTTATTGTTGGTCTTATATTAATTCTGATTTCAATAGCGGGAGTTATTGGAATTATTAGAATTAATAATCAGACTTATACATATTACACTGCGAAGAATGATATTTCTATTGGGCAAAAGATCACTCCAGATATGTTGATTGAAAAACAGGTTAATTTGGGTGATAGTAAAGATCACTATCTTTCACGTGAGCAACTTGAATCAGGAAAGTATATCGCTGTGCGGCAAATTCCTGCGGGGGAGCTTATTAGCTCGGCATCTGCACACGAGAATATCCAGGAGCGCAGACGGCTTGTTACGGTAACCCTTGATCGTGGAATAGCTTCTACTTTTAAAGCTGGCGAGCGTGTGGATATTTGGGTCATCTCCTCCGGCAAGGAAAAGCAGAAAGTGCCTGAGGGTGAAGGAAAAAACGAGGATAATGAATCCGAACAAAAGCCTCTTGTTCAAAATGCAGAAATATCAACTATTGCGGTTGATGAAGGGGTTTTGGGCGCGAACGGGCATGCCAATGTACAGCTTTGGATAGAATCCGAAAAGCTGCCGGACATTCTGCATGCCACGTCATCAGAGGCAAAAATTACCCTTGTACCTGTTGAGTATAAATCTGAGGGGAACTAAGTGGTCCATAATATCCCTCTAGTACTTTTAGGAGACGACGGTACCATCCTGAGCGCTATCGAATCTCAACGGGGGCGCGTTAGCGTTGCTCGAAGCGCCCATACTTTTGCGGATGCTTTAGGCTATGCCCACGCCGGAATAGCGTGTGCTATTCTCAGCGTGGGTCTGCCCCAGGAAGCTACCGTATCTATTCTGCACGAACTGGACGAAGCAGATGTAAAATTCATTGCTTTGGTTCCTGAAGATATTCCGCTTCCGGATCTTGTTGTGCCTCTTGCAGCAGATACGGAACCGCATCAATTGCCAGCGGCCGTGGAAAAACTACTTGATGAGGCATCTGTTGAGCCTGAACAGGAACTCGGCATAAATCCTCAAAAAGCAGAGAATGGGTATGGGTACGACTCAGGATATTCCGGACACTACGGATATGATACACAGAATCTCTACAACGGGTCAGGAGAACACCTGCACCCCGATACTTCTGGCTACGGCTATGCTCTGGTAAATCCTGATAGGAACCAGACCGAGCAAAACAGTATAGATTTTTCTCTGCCTCGTCTTCCGCAGGCTCAGCTTGAAGTGCCGCAGCTTCAGGAAGCTTACAAAGCCTCCGTCCACCTTGAAAATATGCAGCAGCTGACGCTGAATGATTTTAGAGATCAGTCTAGGCAACATCATCCACAGTTTTCTGGGCCTCACATAGATGCTGTAGAAGCTGAAAACCGAGGAACTATTGTTGCCGTGTGGGGTACAGGGGGAGCTCCGGGGCGTAGCACTTTAGCACTCAACCTGGCAAACTGCGCTGCCGCAGAAGGAATGCGTGTATGTTTAGTCGATGCGGATACTTATGACCCTTCTTTAAGCCCTCTGCTGGGTCTTTTAGACGATTATTCTGGTATCGCACAGCTGTGTCATTTTGCCGAACGTGGGCAGCTTGACACCCAGATCAGCGATGAGGCAATTAGCACTCTGCGGGTGGGAAAGTATTATCTTGATTTTTTGAGCGGTATCACTCGTCCCGATCGCTGGCCTGAGCTGCGAACGCGTGCGCTCCGCGATAGTATAAAGTGGCTTGCGCATCGCTATGATGTCATTATTCTTGACACTGCAGCATGTCTTGAGTCAGATGCCGAGCTTGGTTTTGCACAGGCTGGTCCCCGCCGCAATGGTGCTGCTATAACGGCTCTTGAAATGGCGGATCATATTGTATTACTGGGAAACGCCGATATTATCGGTATCCCTCGAACGATCCGTGCCTATGACCAAATGCATGAAGGTGCCTGTACGCTTCGTGATACTGCCAAGGTTCATATCTGGCTCAACAAGGTTCGTGCTGAGGCAACCGGACGGGACGCGGAACGAGAACTGGCGAATACCTGGCAGCGTTTTGGGCCGCGAAACCCTATTTCGGGGTTTTTACCGTATGACCGGAAAACCGTAGACCGGGCATGGTTTCGTGGGCAGACTCTTCTGGAATACGCCCCCAGGAGCCCGCTTGTTGTTGGGATTCGCAAGCTATACACATCGTTGGGCCTTAGGAAACTGAGATGAGCCTTTTCTCGAGATACGAAACTGAAAAGTAACAATAGGGTCTATTGCGCATGAATACGGCGTAAAAACTATAAACTCTCCACGTCATATATCCAGAAAACATGGTTGAACCGTAGAATAGGTTAGACGTATTCAACTTCTTGGGAGAGCCCAATGTCTTTTACAGAGAGTAATCTCAACCCTGGTGGTTTCGGCCCTGGTGATACCGAGTGGATTCACCTCATCATCGGGGAGTGGCAGATTATTGCCGATATTGCTCAGAGCGACCTTGTTGTATGGTTCCCCACTGACTATGTGGTGGCTGATGGGAGCGGACCGGATAGCGTTTCTGGACCGTCGGCGTCCAGCGGGTTTTCAGCAATAGCGCATGTACGCCCGTCTAACGTGCACACTCTGTTTCATCACGATATTGTGGATCACACGATGGACGATAATATCTGCGATGAAGCACGTAAATCTTGGCATACCCAGAAGATTGTTCACCATGTTATGGAAGCCGGGCCCAGTATGCGCCCTGGAGTGAAAGTGACCTTTGTGCCGATAGTGCGTAATAGCCGTACTATTGCGCTTCTGAGTATGCATACGATTCCCACTGTAGTGCGGGCATCGTCTCAAGCTGAAGAAATCTATAACTGGGTTACTGAGAATATGCTGGAGATGATTCACCTTGGTATTTGGCCTGATCCTCTGGCACAGGAGAATAATACTCGTGGTAATCCGCGTGCCATTGATGGAATTATCGTCATTAATCCACAAGGTCAAGTTGTTTTGGCCTCACCCAATGCAAACTCAATGTATGCGCGCTTGGGGCTAGGTGACCATCTTGAGAACCTCAACCTGGCGGATGTTACCCGAGATATGCTTCCTTCTGGGGAGGAAGCTGATGAGACTTTGCAGCTCGTTTTAGCGGGCCGTGCGGATATACGTACTGAACTTACGATTGGCCGCACCCGAGTAACGATGCGTTCTATTCCGCTCGTGCATAGCACTACTTTTCGGATGGAACGTCGTGGTGCACTTATTTTGTGCCGTGATGTCACGGAACTGCGTCGCCGCGAGCTGGAGCTTATGACAAAAGATGCAACAATCCGAGAGATTCACCATCGTGTCAAGAATAATCTTCAAACGGTTTCGGCGCTTTTACGGTTGCAATCGCGACGTATGACAACACCTGAAGCAAAGCAGGGACTGGAACAAGCTATGCGACGCGTGGCTACAATTGCAACGGTGCATGAAGCCCTGTCACAGGGGTTAACGCAGAGTGTAGATTTTGACGAGCTTATCGAGCGGCAATTCCATATTGCTGCCGAGCTCGCTTCTCCCGGGCAGACTGTAGATACAGAGCTCTTGGGGCACTTTGGGCTACTTCCCAGTCAATTTGCCACTCCGCTCGCCCTTGTTATCAACGAAGTTGTTGCAAATGCTGTAGAGCATGGGCTGAACGGTGAAACTGGGCGTGTGACTCTTGAAGGGTGCCGAAACATTAATGAGCAGGGGGATAATACCCTGACCGTTATTATTACGGACAACGGCAGAGGTATGGGGGATAACCCCATCGAAGAATCTGGTGCGGATGCATACCGGCCTACAGCGGAGCATGAAGGATTAGGAATGCAGATCGTACGCACTCTAGTTGCCAGTGAGCTTAACGGGTCAATCCGTTGGGAAGCGAATGAGCCTTCGGGCACGCGCGTTATTATCAATGCCGTCTTGAGTTAGTACGACGTCGCATTTTGGTATGAAGAAAATAGCAGAAGCCCGGTGTCACTCCTGCCGGAAGTAGGAATGACACCGGGCTTCTACTATGAGAATGCGCGCTTATAGTTAGGAAGCACGGCGGGCACGAGCAGCGCGACGTTTCATCGCACGACGCTCATCCTCGCTGGTCCCTCCCCAAACGCCAGAATCTTGACCGGTTTCGATAGCCCATTTGAGGCATACGTCAATAACCTCGCACGAGCGGCAAACAGCTTTTGCCTCTTCAATCTGCAAGAGAGCAGGCCCGGTGTTTCCAACAGGGAAAAATAGTTCTGGATCCTTATCCAAGCAAGCAGCACGGCTACGCCAATCCACAGCTGGACCTCCTTCTATCTTATGGTTTGCTCGTGCTTCGCTACTGCACGGTAGCTGACAACAAGCGATAACTTAACTTGTTCTGTGTGCGTGTAGGCAAATCTTTACGTCAATGAGTGGTGCAAAAATTTGACTTATCAACTTTCGCATGGATATTCCTCTCTGACAAGGGGTTTTCCGAAAAAAATCTTAAAATTTTGGAGGTTTGCATCACTTAGGGTCTCCTTGTGTCTAAGTTTCAATACTTAAGAAACTCCTATAACCATGTTTAAAAATTATGAAAGAAGAGCAAATTACACGAAATTTCACGAATGCACGATATAAAACGTCAGACCATGCGTGCTTAACGACTGCCAGTTAGAATTAAAAGCCTGTAAGCCTCGCATCTGAGCCCACCGCAAGGAGAGTACGATGGGGAAGACCACCAACACGATGAAAGCACGCATCACCGTACCGATTACTGTAAAAATAACCTCCGGTATATTAGGATTTTTTGCCATCGTGCTTGTGTACCGCGGAATTATCGCCCCCTTCATCATGAATGACTCTGAGAGGAACGCAGATCGTATCGTCAACAGTCTCATTCAAGTTGCTTTGGGGGTAGGCATCATGTTCTGCGCTGTTCGTTTCTATCAGGGACATGCTCGTGTCTGGGTGATGCTCATCAGCCTGTGTGCTGCTTTTGTAGGTGCTTCTAACCTCTCCATATACTTTAGTCTTACCCCAGAAGTACAAGCTGCTGCCGTAACATTTTTAGTGATTAACTGTGTGGAAATTCTCTTAGCTGGAACGGCATTCGCGCTCCTCTTCACCCGTGCAACCCGAGAATATACACTCAAAGTTACTGAGGAAGAGGAACGAGAATTATCCCGTTATGCGGGTCGATAAATTTACTCTTGATAAGCCTGAACGGCATCATGTGCAGACTGATACACCTCATCGGGAACCTGAAAAGCCTGTACACGGCCCGCATCCACAAGTGCTCCGCGCCCAGCCGGCAACATCCCCTCGGTATACATATCGCGTGGGATCTCATGCAAAGAACAAATGTCCCCATCAGAGATAGAGGCAGGAGCCAGAAGAACCGCTCGCGAGCATCCAGAAAGCGCCGTCAAAACGGGGGATGAATGCCACCGTGCCCATGGCGTATATGCTACCCAAACAGCCCTGAAACGCGGCCCGAGCTCAAGAAGAACCTGCTGAGCGGGTGCCGGTATATAGGCAAGATCATCGATGAGAATCAGAGTTTTCTCGGGATCTTGTACCGACTCGCACATCTGGCGAATTTTCTGGGCGTCGGGTGGGGTGTTCCCATCGATGTAGAGAGCTCCCAGATACGGGTTAAGCATTCGAAGCGCAGAAAGAAAATGTGTTTTACCTGAGGCCCGGGAACCTACAACGGGTATAAAAACGCCTTCCTTGGCCTGAAGAAAGCTAGGATCGCCCGTACGGGAGTAGCCACACAATATATGTGTTCCCTGGGCGTTGTAGCCCCTATGCCACATGACGATTGTCTCTAGCTGTGGCATGGGAAAAGTCCGCGGAAACTGACGGAGCGAGAGCGACTTATCGCATGAGAAACCGGAGTTACCCGATTGTAGCTCGACGATATTTTCACATGAGGTCACGACGGGGCATAATGTTGATGCTTCCAGAGGAACGTCGCCCACAAGGGCGGTATTGAAACCGCCTTCGACCGCAAAATGTGTGGCGTTCGGTAGCGGATAGCTCTTGGAAGACTTACGCAGTAAATCCGATTCTACAAACCTGCGGCTGAGAATGGTTGAATACGCGACCGAATTGAACCTGCCTCGTAGAGGAAGAGCCGAGGTAAAAACAACCTGGTAGCCCTCACGGTGGCTTTGAGCTAATACATCGTAGAGATATGATTCCGTCTGGGGGTCTCTCATGAGCATTTCAAGCCATCCGTCAACTCCGTCGCAGATAAGCAGAGGCTGCTGAGTCTTCTGTTCTGCAGAATGATGACTCGAACGTATTTTTTCGAGGCAGAATCGAAGATGCTGAGGCTCATGGGGGCCAACGAGTACGGCAAGACTATCTGCGTACGAGTGCAGGCGTCGATGATACCCGGCATCTGAGGTGAAAACATAGACAGGGTTCTGCCGCGCAATAGCCTGGGCTATGAGCGCGTTTATGATTGCGGTGCGTTCGGGAACAGTTCCTAGCACGGCGAGGGCACCTGGATGTGCCTCCAAAATCAGCCGGATAGGCTGCCGCTTACCGTACTGCGGGATTTCGATGGCGCCCAAAAGATAACCGTGTCCACGTGCGCCGTCTGAGCCGAGGATTTGATGAAGACCGGTATCAAGGGTACGGGTTAGAGGAAAATTCTCCGGTAACGCTTGCGGTATAGGAGTATACCGTGCGCGGGTATAAGCAACACTGCTTGGATTCTGCTCGGACTGGTCAACAAACGCAGGGCTCTTGTGCGAAGACAGGTATAAGTCACGAATACTGTGCACGGCACGGGTTAGGAGCGTATCCTCACCTTCGGTTGAAACTTGTTGTACGGAGGGTGTCTTGTTTAGAGGAACCCACCCCGGAGTCTCCCACCGGTACATCTGTTGGAAATTCACATGTTGCCGCGGAAGAGCATCCACAAGTGGGGCACGGAAAGCTAGAATACGACCATCTGGAAGACTGACATATCCAGCCCCGGGAGAGGACGCGGAAATATGCGCGGCCTTTTCATGTCCTAAGAGATTGTATGAATCCTGTGCAGATGCCACACGCAAACAGATGTTAGTAGCAATATTGGCGCGAATATCCTGTGAAATACTTCCCTGAGGTCGTTGAGTTGCCAAGAGCAGGTGAATACCTAAGGAACGACCAATAGTAGCGATGCGCATTAGCTCGGTCATAGCATCCGGCATAGACTCAACGAGCATACGGAACTCATCGACCACAATCACAACTTCCGGGTACTGTGGTATTTCGCCCGTTGAAGCGCACAACCGCAGGTAGTCATGATAAGAATTTACCCCTAAGTTGCGTAAATCAAGCTCACGTCGGTTCACATCGGCACGTAAAAACTCAAGCGCGCGGCGAACGGCGGCAACATCGAAATCGCTCAGCAAACTGAGTGTATGGGGAAGCTCAGCTAGAGGACCAAGCCCGGCGGAACCCTTGAAATCTACCAGAATAAGCCCCAACCGTTCTGGGGAATATCGCAGAGCCGCACTGAGGATGAGCGAACGCAAAAGTTGAGATTTTCCTGCGCCGGTGGTGCCTCCCAGAAGCCAATGTGGGCCGTGTGCTGTGAACCCAATATCGCAAAATCCTTCGGTGGTGGCCCCTAAAAGACAACGAATATCCTCTGCGTAGCGGTTGTGTTCCCACCGCTGAAGGCACTGCTCGTAGAGGAGATTCGTAGACTGCTGGGTAAGCTCAGAGAAAGCAAGCGTGCGTGCATGAACCGAACCGGTGCCGTGTCCTGACCCTGCGGGAGATGACGCCTGGACCGCAGATAAAGCCCCCAAAGTACGAATGTATGTGTCAGTACTGAGTCCATCTGCTGTAGCACATATATCGTGCAGGTCTAAGGGGTGGTTCTGAACGATCCCTTCGTGAGGCATAAGTCCTGCGTGCTGAGAAGAACCGGTGATTTTGTGGGCTGTATCATCAGTGATGCTGCCGCGAAGCAGATATTGCACAGATTCTAGGTAATCGCCGTGGGTATGTACCTGCAGGTGGGGTATATGGGTGAATACCGAAGCAGAGCGAGGTGAATCAACGGTTCCACGGGCGACAGGCATGTGAACAATGCATAACCTTGCTCCCTGCGCGGCTCGTTTAATCAACGCAGCCGGTATGGAACGCACTAGTGATGCAGAAATGATGAAAAGCCGGTCGTCTCCAGCCTCCTGTGAAGTCGGTAAGGCTGTTCCTGAGCGTTCTGCAGCATCACATATCTTTTCGAGAATATGGTGAGCCTGAGACGCACCCTCGTGAAGAAACACACGGGGGCAGACACCTAAGGAACGCAAAGCACCGTAAAGCGGTGTTTCGGCATGCTCAGCATCGGTTATGACCGTGATGGTATCGCGCGCATGAGCTACAAGCTGTACTAAATAAGCATGAAGATGTTCGGCACGCAGCAATACGTCGTGAGGTAAGCCTGGTACTGGGACCGGAATATAATGTGGAGCCTGTGGATGCGGGGAAATCTTCTCAAATCGTAAGTTTCGCCCCGAAATATAGGGGAGACGAGGACCGTATCCTAGGACTACAGCAGGTGACCGTGCAGCGTCAGGAGCCGCTGCGTGCAACAGTGTTCCTGCTGTCGGCAGTGCCTGTGCTCGTTCTAACTCTTGCTTTGCGTTGCTCTTCACCAACGCAGCGGCACCGCGGTTTTCCGCTCTGCCCCCGAAAAAATGCATCAGCATAAAAAGTGAAGAAGCCACAGACATGAGCAAGAAAATCCACATACCTGTAAAAAGGGCGAAGGCCACACCCGCCACAAGCGGTAACAGGATAGTCATCAGCATCATGCCCAGTTTTCGGGGAGCGGGCGGATTAACAATAACCGGAGTAAAAGGCGAAGAATCGTGTGAGGGCATGGGAAGCTCCGGGGCTTTTCCAGGAGGACAGATGACACACAGTGAAGTACCTACCAGAAAAGGTTTGTTCCACTGTAGAATTTGAGGCTTTGGGTGCGCACGGGAGCCGGTTCTTTGCGCAGTCCCCTCTGGCTCTAGAATCCTGAGAGTCACCCCTGAACCCGAAGCATCAAATTCGGCGTGGCGTGGCTTGATATACGGATCATTGAATGAAATACCGCTACGCGCTTCGGAGCGACCTAGAACGGTTAACCCACGAGGGAGTGAGAAGGAGCGGCCCGCATCCGGTCCCCGAAGTACGCAAAGAGTACTAACCGATGCTGGTCTCTCAACGGAAGGTTGCTCGGGTTTGAGCCAGGCTCCATGTACCAGAGGTGCGGCTGCAGCCACGCAATCTTCTAAACGAGCGGAATCACCGCTAGGAGAAAAGACACTATATGCATTTTTAGCGGGCGAAATTATGTGTTGTACCTGTGCCCCCGAGGTCTGTTCAGAACATTCAAGAGATAAGAGGCTTGGATAGAAATCGTGATCAGTCAAGCGCTCCTGGGCGCTCGCATCTGCGATATCAGGGGTGTGGAAAAGCCGAAGTTTCATATTTCTATATCAGTCGGTATGCCGTGTGCTTTCAACCGCTTTGTCGTTGTTCTGTGGATAACGTGTGAGATTCAGATGTGATGAGCAGGTTATCCACAGATATTTTGGAAATTTACCGGTAATAACGGCGAAAAACCGGAAATATTACGTGATGTGCAGGCTCGCGTGATTGCCTCGGAAAGAGGTTGCATAGACGTGCAGTTTGAACCAAAAGTTGAGACACTCCGTATACCTCAGCCCGGTTCTTCGGTAGGATTGGTACACTCGAATTTCGGAATTATCGCTTATACCGTGTGCGTCGTGGGTTTAAACCCCAGTCTGCTGTACCGGGAAAATATGCAACTGACGGTGTTATCGGGTAACTTTAGATAATGACTAAAATCGTTGTGTCAGTGGCAGCGTATGCCGTAAACACAACAGTATTGGCTCCCTTGCACAGGGCGTCTACGGCAGGTGAATTCGCTGATATAACGCGAGTTCCCATGACATACAGGAGTAAATAATGACTGCGGATCTCGTGGTTGTCGGATCCGGCCTTTTCGGTCTGACCATTGCAGAACAGGCAGCGACCGAATTGGGCCTGAAGGTCGTTCTGCTGGATCGTCGTTCTCATATCGGCGGTAATGCATACAGCGAGAATGAAGAGCAGACTGGTATTGAGGTGCATCGCTATGGCGCTCACCTTTTCCATACCTCCAACGAGCGTGTCTGGGAATATGTAAACCGATTTACTGGGTTCACCAATTACGTGCACCGTGTATACACTCGTCACAACGGTATTGTGTACCCCATGCCTATCAACCTGGGCACCATTAACCAGTTCTTTAACGCTGCTTACTCTCCCGCGGAAGCAAAGGCGCTCATCGCAGAACAAGCTGGCGAACTGGCAGGTACCGACCCGCAAAACCTCAACGACAAAGGTATTTCACTCATCGGGCGCCCACTGTACGAAGCCTTTATTAAACATTACACCGCCAAACAATGGCAGACCCCGCCGGAGGAACTGCCTGCATCCATTATTTCGCGTCTGCCTGTGCGGTACACCTACGACAACCGTTACTTCAACGATAAGTATGAAGGTCTACCGGTTGACGGGTATGCAGCGTGGCTGGAACGCATGGCGGCGCATCCGAATATTGAAGTTCGTCTGAATACGGACTTCTTCTCGGATGATCATGAGTATTCTCGTGAGAAGGTTCTGGGGCAGATTCCTGTGGTTTACACCGGTCCCGTCGATCGTTACTTCGATTATGCAGAGGGCGACCTCTCATGGCGCACCATTGATCTGGAAGAAGAAGTTCTGCCGATTGAAGATTTCCAGGGCTGTTCCGTGATGAACTATCCTGATGCTGATGTTCCTTTTACCCGTATTCACGAGTTCCGTCACTTCCACCCCGAGCGTGATTACACCAAGGATGCAACCGTTATTATGCGCGAATACTCACGCTTTGCAAATAAGGGTGATGAGCCTTATTACCCGGTAAATACCTCTGTAGACCGTGAAAAACTTTTGAAGTACCGCGATCTGGCAAAGGGCGAGCAGAACGTTCTTTTTGGGGGTCGTCTGGGTACTTACAAGTACCTCGATATGCATATGGCGATCGGCGCGGCGCTGTCGATGTTTGATAACAAGATTCGTCCGCACTTTGCACAGGGTGCCAAGATTGAATCTGGTGGAGTTGACGCATAATTATGGCTGAAACTCAAACTCTGAAAACCCTGCAGCGCGTTATTTTCCCTAGCGCGGTTGAAACCGACGTGGTACCCCTGTATGTGGATGCTGGCGTAGCCGCTGGCGTTCAGCTGCCAACCCGTATTGATGGTGACGCTACCACGAGTATTACAGAGGCGGCGCAGGTACAGGAACAAAGCGCCGCTAATATCGCTGCTAACCGAACCGCAGCTGAAGGCCTTATCGGTCGTCGCTCCATCAACGTTACTCCCGGGCAAAGTCTCTCATTTGGCACCTATTTCAACGCGTTCCCAGCATCGTATTGGCGCCGTTGGACCGAGCTTAAAGAGGTCGTACTAAGCGTCCAAACCCGTGGCGAAGGCATGGTGATCGTATACAAATCCAACGGTCGTGGTGTTATTCAGCGCGTGGATGCAAAGCTCCTTTCGGGGGACGAAACATCAATCTTTACCCTGCCCTTAGCGCCTTTCGGCGATGGCGGTTGGTATTGGTTTGATCTTTCTGGAACTGAAGATCTTGAGCTGGTTGAGGCTAATTGGCTAGGTGATATTGAGCCCCGTGCCGATGTTCAGGCCGGTCAAGCGACGGTTCAGATTACGACCATGAATAAGGTCGATTATTGTATTGACAACATTCGTACGCTTGGCAATAACCCCGAAATTTTTGATGCCGTCCACGAGTTCCTAATTGTTGATCAGGGCAGTTCGAAGGTGCAGGATCACGAAGAATTCGAGGAGGTCGTTAAGCCTCTTGCCGGTAAGTTCCGCATCATTAACCAGGGGAACCTGGGCGGTTCCGGTGGTTTCTCACGCGGTATGTTCGAGGCAGTCAAGAACGGCAGCGATTATGTGCTTCTGCTTGATGACGATGTGATTGTGGAGCCTGAAGCAATTTTGCGCATGGTGACTTTCGCAAACTATTGCAAAGACCCCACAATCGTGGGCGCGCACATGTTCGATATGTTCGACCGCTCGGTACTTCATGCATTCGGCGAAGTCGTTGATCCGTGGCGTAACTTCTACGCGAAGCCTCACGAGGATATGGCGATGGGGCACGACTTAGGCCGCAACAACCTGCGCAGCACGCACTGGCTGCATCGTCGTGTAGACGTGGATTATAACGGTTGGTGGATGTGCCTTATCCCAACTTCGGTAATCCGCAAGATCGGCCTGTCGTTACCGCTTTTCCTTAAATGGGATGACGCTGAGTATGGCTTGCGCGCGAAGGCTGCTGGTATCCCTACAGTGTCCTTCCCTGGAGCAGGTGTATGGCACGTTTCATGGACCGATAAGGATGACTCGGTGGGCTGGCAGGCTTACTATCATGAACGTAACCGCCTGATTACCGCGCTGTTGCATTCTCCCTTCGATAAGGGTGGCCGTGTGCTGGTTGACTCCATGTTCTTGGACGTCAAGCACACGTTGTCAATGCAGTATTACACTCAAGCAGGCCGCCTCATGGCGCTGGAAGATTTGCTAGCCGGACCGGAGCACCTGCATGAGTCGCTTTCGGCTCGTTTACCGGTAATTCGTCAGTTGGCGGGGGAGTACCCGGAGTCTCAGATGAAGCCGAATGTGGACGATTTTCCCACGGTTAAATCGAAGAAGCCGCCTTTCCGCGGCCGCCGCAATTTCAAGTCACCGGGATATAAGAAACTTGTGCCGTGGACCGCAAGAACGGTCGCACGTCAGCTGTTCAAGCCCGTAGATGATGAAGCGAAAGAACATCCGCAGATTCAACTTAACTACGGAGAAACTAACTGGTGGACGCTGTCTAAGTTTGATTCAGCACTGGCCACGAACGCGGAGGGAACCGGATTGTTCTGGTATCGCCGTGATCCTCAGCAGCTGCGGTCAAAGCTGATTCACGCTACCAGATTGCACGCGAAGATCATTAAAGATTGGGAGCAGTTGCGCAAGCGGTATCAAGATGCTGCAGCCGATGTCGCTTCCTATGATGCATGGGCAGAAACTTTTGCAAAGCATACGGAGTCTGAACTTAAGCGATGAGCACTTTGCACGATGAACCTTTGAAAGCCCCCGGCCGCGGGCGGGGAATCCTGGATGCCATTCGTAATCGGTACCTTTTGAGGCTACTGGTTGATAAGGAAATCCAGGTTCGCTACCGTGGCTCGGTTCTAGGGATCCTGTGGTCTTACATTAAGCCGGGCGTCCAGTTCGGCGTGTTCTATGTTGCCATGGGCTTATTCTTAGGCTTGGAACGAGGAATGCACAACTATGCGATCTACCTGTTTTCGGGCATGATCGTGATTAACTTCTTCTCAGAAGGATTCGGGAACGGTGCCCGCACGATGGTGGTTAATAGTGCCCTGATTCGGAAGATTTATCTTCCGAGGGAGCTCTTCTCACTTTCAACTGTGTGGGTGGCGGTAGTACATTTCATACCCCAAATCGTGGTGATGCTCATCGCTTGCTTCTTTGCAGGGTGGCGGCCTGGGCTGCGCAATATTGCCGCGATTTTTGCCGGGATGGCTATCGTGATGCTTCTGTCCTACGGCCTGGGACTCATCTTTGGTGTGGCAAACGTGTTCTTCCGCGACTCCGAGAATATCGTTGATATGCTTCTGATGGTAGCAACATGGTTCTCTCCGGTATTGTACTCCTGGACCATGGTACGTGACACTCTGTATCCGTGGGTTTTCAACGTGTTTATGCTGAACCCGCTGACTGTTGCGGTTGAACTTTTCCACTACGGTTTTTGGCGCCCTACGGCAGACCTCGAAAAGTCGGGACATTTTGCTGAGATTGTTCCGCATCTGTTTAGTTTCTGGACTCCAGTAGGTATTGGTATTTCTTTACTGACCGTTCTAATCGGCGATTTGCTCTTCCGTAAGTTTGAGGGCAACTTCGCTCAGGAGCTCTGATTCTTGTGAAGATTGAGAAAATAGATCTGCCTGAGATTGATCCGAATGCTCCGGTTGTTATTCAAGTCGATGAGCTCGTTAAAAGCTTTGTGCTGCGTCATACGCGTTCCATGAAAGAAGCCTTTGTATGGCTTATGAAGGGGCGTAAAGGCGACCTGTCTGAGAAGTTTAACGCTCTCAATGGTATTACTCTGAATGTAAAACAGGGTGAACGTGTGGCACTTTTGGGGCTCAATGGTTCCGGTAAATCAACCCTTTTGAAGCTGATTTCTGGTGTGATGCAGCCTGAAGGCGGACAGGTTCTCAACCGCGGTAAAATCGCGGGCCTTATTGAGGTGGGTGCAGGCTTTCATCCCGACCTCACGGGGCGCGATAATGTATTCCTCAATGGCGCTATTCTGGGCATGACCAAAAAAGAGATTGAAGATGCCTTTGACGATATTGTGGCATTCTCTGAAATTGAGGAATTTATTGATACTGAGGTGAAGTTTTATTCATCCGGTATGTACCTGCGTCTTGCGTTTTCGGTAGCTGTGCATACTAACCCAGATATTTTCTTGGTGGATGAGATTCTGGCGGTTGGCGATGAACCTTTCCAGAAGAAATGTATTGCAAGGATTCAAGAGCTCATCCAAGCGGGCAAGACTCTGGTTGTCGTAAGTCATGACCTCGACCTGGTGTCACAGATATGTGATCGCGGTGTAGTACTTGACCACGGTAATTTAAGTTTCGACGGGGACATCAAGGATGCGGTCAAGATGATTCGTGGCTAGGGCCTCTAGGCTCTTGTATGCGTAGACGGGGTGAGGGGAGAACAACC